>JADGNT010000682.1 GCA_017883345.1 Candidatus Solibacter sp.
CCCGATCCGGCCAGGGACCGCGTGGTGCGCTGCGACGTTTGCTTTGGCCGTGCGACGCCGGCCTGCGTGGAGGCTTGCCCCACCGGCGCCTTGAGCGCGGGCACGCCGCCCGATGAGCGCGTGCGCTCCGATTTTCGGGGGCACGTAGTGGTGGTGGGGTCGTCGGCCGCGGGAATCGCCGCCTGCGAGGCCGCCCGCGAGCACGCTCCGGGGTGCTCCATCACATTGGTCACAGCCGACGCGTCGCCGTACTCCCGGCCGCTGCTCTCCTACGCTCTGGCGGGCCGCCTGCAACCGCACCAAACCGATTGGCGCGGCGCGGGCTACCTGGAAAACGAGCTGGGAGTGCAGGTACTCGGCGGGCGCAGGGCGGTGCGCCTCGAGTCCGGCGCTGGGCCGTTGGTGCTCGACAACGGCGCCGAATTGGCCTTCGACCGGCTCATTGTGGCGACGGGCGCACGGGCAGCGGGGCTTTCCATCCCCGGCGCGGATCTGGCGGGCGTGTTCGTGCTGCGCAATTTCGAAGACCTGGAGGCGATTTCGGAGTACGTGGCGCAGGCACTCGTGCCTGCCGTGTCGAGACTCGTCTCGACACCCGTGTCGCAGGCAAGCGTCGGCATGAGTGCCGACGCGGCAGGCACGAGTGCCTGCGCCACGGCGGTGATACTGGGCGGCGGCAACGTGGGATTGCAGGCGTGCGAGGCGTTCCTGGCGCGCGGCATGCGCGTGACGGTGGTGGCGGCCTCTGGGCACCTGCTCTCGCAGATGGTGGATGCCGAAGCCGGCCGCCGCCTGGCGGACCTGTTCCGCGCGCACGGCGTTTCTGTCCGCACCAACTGCGATGCCGTGGAGGTGGTGGGCGACGGGCGCGTGCAGGCGGTGCGCCTGAATAACGGCGAGTTGCTGGCCGCGGACCTGGTCCTGGTGGCCAAGGGCATCGTGCCCAACGTGGAATGGCTGCGCGGAAGCGGCATTCGCATCGGCCGCGGGATCTCGGTGGATCTCTCCGGGCGCACCAGCATTCCGGGAATCTTCGCCGCCGGGGATTGCGCCGAAGCACCCGATCCGCTGACCGGCCGCCTGTCGCTCAGCGGCATCTGGCCGGTGGCGTACGAAATGGGCCGCGCGGCCGGGAGTACGGCGGTGGGCATCGAGCGCGCATCGGCCGGTGCGCTGCGCATGAACGCCTCGCGGTTCTTCGGCGAGTCGATCGTCTCGGTGGGCGAGGTTCGGCCGGAACGGCTGGAAGGCGCCCGCGCCGAAATCCCCATCGACCGCGACGGCGCGTACCGCAAGCTGGTCTACCACAACGGCCGCTTGGCCGGGGCGCTGCTCTACGGCGACATCACGGACGCCGGCGTCTATTATCGGCAATACCGGGAGGGAGTGAACTGATGTCCAAGATCATCGCATCGGCGGCCATTCGCGGCGGCCACGCCTGCGTGCGGCGGGCGGAAACGGCGCTGGCTGAGGCGCGCGACCGCTACGGCCGGGACAAGGACGTCGGGTTCCCGTCTACCGCCTATGCCCTGCCCGTCATCCTCGCGCTGACGGGAAAGCGGGTGGAGAGACTCGGCGACCTGGAAGAAGCCCTCGCCACTGCCCGCTCCTGGCTTCCCGCCGAACCCACCGAGCGGCTTTGGCTGCCCTATCTGGGGGGCGCGCTCGATGCCGGCGCGGCCACCCTGGTGGCGCAGGAGGCGATTGAGGCACTCAAGCCTTTGCGTGGCATTCCGCTGGCGTTCGATTATTGGCTCGGGCCTACGGCCGATGGCATCCTGCGCGAGCAGGGCATCAAGCTGGTGGATGGCCGCATGCCCGGATTCGCGGCCTGCGTGGGCGCGCTGCCCGATGACGAAACCGCCGAGCAACTGGCGCGCGACCTGCAAGAGCGCAACCTGCTGGTCTTCATGGGGTCCAACGCGGGCGGCGAAACCATGGCCGCGCAACTCAACCGGCGCGGCGTGCAGATGAACTGGGAAACGTTCCTGGTCCCTTACGGGCCGGATACCTCCTCCATCATTCACGCCCTCGGCTTCGCTTGCCGCGCCGCGTTCACCTTCGGCGGGCTCAAGCCGGGCGGGCTGAAGGAAACCCGCGAGATCCTGCTCTACAACCAGCGGCGTGTGTTCGCCTTCGTCCTGGCGCTGGGCGAACTAGACGATGAGAAATACGCCACCGCCGCGGGGGCCATCAATTTCGGCTTCCCGGTGATCGCCGACACCGATATCCCGGAGATCCTGCCCAGCGGCATCTGCACTTACGAGCACGTGGTTTCGAACGTGGCCCACCGCGACATGCCGGCGCGCGCGGTGGAAGTGCGCGGCGTCAAGATCCGCACCGTGGAGATCCCCATTCCGGTGCGGCACGGCCCCGCCTTCGAGGGAGAGCGCGTGCGCAAGGAAGAAGTCGCCGTCGAGTTCGGCGGCAAGCACACGCAGTGCTTCGAGTACCTCGCCAGCCGCCCCATGGACCAGGTCCAGGACGGGCTGATTCGCGTGGTTGGGCCGGAGATTGGAGACGTAGCGGAGGGCGCGCGCCTGCCGCTCGCCATCTTCGTGGAAGTGGCCGGCCGCAAGATGCAGCCCGAGTTCGAATCCATTCTGGAGCGGCACATCCACAGCTTCCTTTCCGAGCCGATGGGCGTGATGCACCTCGGCCAGCGCGACACGGTCTGGCTGCGCATTTCCAAGAAAGCGCGCGACGCCGGGTTCCGCATCGGGCACCTGGGGACGGTCTTGCTGCACAAACTGAGGAACGATTTCCCGGCCATCGTGGACAAAGTGCAGGTCACGCTGTTCACCCAATCCGCCGATGTGGAGGAACTCTATCCCGCCGCCGCGGCCGCGTACCAATCCCGCGACGAGCGCATGGGGGCGCTGACGGACGAGCGCGTGGAGGTCTTCTATTCCTGCGCCCTGTGCCAGAGCTACGCCCCCAACCACGTCTGCATCATCACTCCCGAGCGCCTGGGCCTGTGCGGCGCCTACAACTGGCTGGACGGCAAAGCGGCTTACGAAATCAACCCGCACGGCGGCAATCTGCCGGTCCGCAAGGGGGAGTCCGTGGACCCCGTCCTGGGGCAGTGGAAAGGCATCAACGACTTCATCCGCAACGCCTCCAACGGCTCCTTCGAGCGATTCTCCGCCTATTCGATGATCAACGATCCGATGACCTCGTGCGGTTGCTTCGAGTGCATCGCGTGCATTCTGCCGGGGACCGGCGGAATCATGATCGTGGATCGCGAGTACGCCGGGCAGACCCCGGTCGGCATGACGTTTTCCTCGCTGGCGGAGATGACCGGAGGCGGGCAGCAGACCCCGGGATTCATCGGCATCGGCACCATCTACACGCTCTCCCGCAAATTCATCAGTGGCGATGGAGGCCTGGCGCGGCTGGTGTGGACCACGACCCGCATCAAGCAACGCCTGGGAGACAAGCTCCGCGAGCGTTGCCAGGAACTCGGCAAACCCGGCTTCTACGAGAAGATCGCCGACGAGACCGTGTGCACGGAACTGGAGCCGCTCATCGAGTAC
>JADGNT010000066.1 GCA_017883345.1 Candidatus Solibacter sp.
GCCGCAGGATGCGGTCCAGGTCCGGCGAATCGAGCGGCAAGGCGGGCAGCGCCGCCTGCTCCACGGAACGCTGGAAGGTTGCCACCTCCACGTAGAAGCCCGGAGAGGTTTGCTTCACTCCCTGGCGGAGCGGAGGCGGTTTTCCAATGCGGATCCGGCGAAGAACCGTTCGCATCCGCGCGGCGCGACGCCGCCGGCCAAGTATGCGCCGTGGATCGAGAGCGTGGTGCACATATCGGACGCCGCTTGCCCGTCTTGCCGGGGGAGGGAACCGCGCTAAAACCGAGTTACCGGTTCGCCCTGTGAAGGACTATGGGCGCGGGCGTTTGCGCCCCCCGTCCTCCCGCCCCGCCTCTCCCAAGACCGATGAAAGCCGCGGACGACGGGTCCGAACCGTCCGGCGGTGGGCCGATAGCCGGGCGCGGTCCGGCAGGCTCGGGCGGGGCGCCGCGTCCTCCTCGGCCGCCCATGGCGGCGCCGCCGGTCCGCTGAAGCTCGATCGCGTCTCCTTTCAGCGTTCCGGTGTAGACAACGCCAGCGGCGCTGAAGGAGATGTTGGCGCCATCCAGCTTGCCATCTTCGATCGCGATGGGCGTGTCGCCACCACCGCCGCCGCGGCCACCGCCGCCCTCAACGGTTCCGCTGAGGGCATTTCCATTCTGCCGGAAACTGAAGACCTGGTTTCCTCCGCCGCCGAATCCGCCGCCGCCGCGGCCAGCGGCAGCAGCCATCGGCGCGGGTCTCCAGAGGCCCGTGATGCCCGCTCCCGCCGGGACCTCGCGCTCCCAAACCGCCACTTGCGGCCGAAGCTTGACAGCTTTCGCGGAGATGGTGACGCTAGCGGGCGTCAATCCCGGCGAACTGGCTTCCACGGTGAGATTCCCCGCTGCCTTGGAGGATTGCACCAGGGCCATGCAAAGGCCGGAAAAAGCTTTACGCGAACTGCCCTTATCGGATTCGTGGTCGGCCGGGTCGCCGTTCCCAACGCCGATCACTTTGCCCTGGCCGGAAACCCGGAAGTTCACCTGGTTGCCGGCTATCGGCATGTAGCGGCCCTGCGCGTCCTGCACCTCGACCGCGAACATCGCCACGTCCTCGCCATCGGCCGAAATTTCTTTTCGGTCTGCTGTGAGCACGAGTTTCGCCGCCGGTCCGGTGGTCTCGCGCCTGGCCGTCATCACCTGCTTGCCGTCTTTGTATCCCCGCGCCTCGATCGCGCCGGGAGTGTACTTGACGTTCCACGCCAGGTGTGAATCCGGCTTCATGTCCTTGGCGCCGAGGCTTTGGCCGTTGAGGAACAACTCCACCCGTTCCAGGTTCGAGTGCACCCAGACCGCGATCTCCTGGCCCTCCAGCCCCGGCCAGTTCCAGTGCGGGAACAGGTGCAGCACCGGCTTCGGCGTCCACCACGCCTGGAAGTAGAAGAAGCTGTCCTTCGGGAAGCCGCAGGTATCGATAATGCCGTACTGCGAGTTGATGTTGGGCCACCCGTAGGGCGAAGGCTCGCCGCGGTAATCGAAGCCGGTCCAGATGAAACCACCGGTGAGCCACGGCCGCGCGTTGCAGAAGCTCCACCAACCCTCGCAGGAGGCGCGGCCGGTGGTGGTGTAGGGGTCGTAGGAGCCGACGTAGCCGCGTTGCGGGTCCATCGCGTAGATGCCGCGGGTGGCCACCGCGCTGACCTGCTCGGTGCCCATCACAGGGACCTTCGGATTGGCTTTATGAAAAGCGTCGGCCGCCGGATCGGCGTAGTTATATCCCTGCACGTCGCACGCGGCGAATCCGAACTTGCCCATGTTATTGCCGCCGAGCGGCGCGATGGAGACCGGCCGCGTGCCGTCGTGCCTGGTCGAGACGGCTTTCATCGCCGTCAGGATCTGGAATCCCCGGGCGGTGGCCGCCGTACCTTCCTCATTGCCCATCGACCACATGAAGACACTGGGATGGTTGCGGTCGCGCCGCACCAGGTTCTCGTACTGGCTCAAGCCCTCGGGACTCGACGACATCATGCGGGTTTCATCGAACACCAGCATGCCCAAGTCGTCGGCGGCGTTCAACAGTTCCGGTGTGGGGGGGTTGTGCGAGGTGCGCAGGGAGTTGCAGCCCATTTCCTGGAGCTTCCGAACACGGAGATACTGGATCGCGTCGGGCAGCGCCGCGCCCACCCCGGCGTGATCCTGGTGGTTGCAGGTCCCCTTCAGCTTGACGGATTTGCCATTCAGGAGAAAGCCCTTCTCGGGATCGAACGCGCAGGTGCGGATGCCGAACGGCGTCTCGCAGCGATCCGTGACGGCTCCGTCCGCCTGGATCTCGGTTACCAGCTTGTACAGATTGCGCCGTTCGAGCGACCACAGCGCGGGCGCCTTCACCACGACCTGCTGTTCGTAGACATGCTCTCCGCCCTCCACGAGGGACGCCGGCAGGGTGGCCGCTTTCCCCACCGTCTTGCCCGCGGGATCGAGAATGGTCGAGGTGACACGCGTGCTCCGCGCGCCCTTGCCGTGGTTTTCCACCTCCGTGCGAATCCGGACCGTGGCTTCGCCGGGGCGCACCTGCGCGTGCGCGAACGTGCCCCACTGCTTCACGTGTATGGGGTTGGTCTTGACCAGCCAGACGTGGCGGTAAATGCCGGCGCCCTCGTAGAACCAGCCGTCGCTCTGGGTGGCATCCACGCGGACCAGCAGCACGTTCCTGGCGCCCGGGGAAGCAAAATCGGTTACGTCAAAGGTGAACGGGTCATAGCCGCCGATGTGCCTGCCGATGTAGAAGCCGTTGAGGATGACGGTGGCCTCGCGGTAGGCGGCGTCGAATTCCAACGTGATGCGTTTACCCGCGTCGGAGGCCGGGAGTTCGAAGATGCGGCGATACCAGCCGATGCTGGTGGCGGGGTACGCCCGCCCCAGTGGATAAAACCCCTTGCTGGAGAGCGCGGGATCGTTTTGGAAGGGCAATTCGATGGCCCAGTCGTGAGGCAGATCGACGGCTTTCCAGTCGTCGTCGTCGAAGAGCAAGGTGCCCAGGGGGCCGAAATTCCCAGACTTGGAAAAGTTGCCCCTGAAATTGAAGTCCTGCGCCATATCGGTAGCGTGGCCGAAGTGGAAGCGCCAGCCGAAATCCAGCAGGAGGCGTTCCCGGCCGGGCCCCTGAATCGCGGTTGCGGGCGGGGCGGTCTGTGGCTGAGCTTCTTGGCCAATCGCGGTCTCCGTCGCCGCCACAACCACGGCCGGTACGGCCAGACTGGTCTTAAACAAATCCCGGCGCGTCACGTTCTTCATGTCGATCTCCCATGGTGCGGAGCCTTGTCCGGATGCACCAACAGCGGCTTATGCCAGACGAGGCGCCGGTATGCCCGGTATGCGGGATTTCCATTTTGGGTTCCCCGGATACGGAGTATTGTACCTGGAATTCCTATGTCGAGTCCGGTGCGTCCATCGCACCGCCCAACAGAGGGCGAGAGCGATCCTCATTGAACGTTAATCGTGACTACGTTGGAGGTCTGCCCATCGACCGTGAGAGCCACGTTGACCTCGCCCGTTCCGCGCAATGCGAGCGGCAGTCCGACGTTGACCTGGTCGAGGCCAACGTAATTGGGAGCAGGCCCCGCGTATAGCGCCGGCACGCTAACGCCATGGATCGTGACCGTCACGTTCCCGAGCGAGCTGCGATTGTGGATTCCCGTGCCATAAAAGCTCACGTACACCGGCTGATCGACGCCCAAGGCGATGGGCACGGAAACGCACCCCAAGTCCCCGCATTGAAACACCGGCACGGGAGACTGCAATTGCGGATTGGCGGCCTGGACCGCCACCGCCAGAGCGGCCGCCACGCCGGAACCGGTCCCGCTCATGCTGAACAGGGTAGGCGCCACCGGTTGCACCGCGGCAGTGAAGCTTTGTGCCACAGTGCCTCCGGCGACGGCGAAGGTGGCGGCGCCGGGAGCCACGTTGTCCGGGACCAGGAAATTGATCTGGCTCGGCGAAACGTAAAGTAGCGGCGCGCTCCGCTGCACGCCGGCGGAATCCGTCACTGCCAGGGTGACGCCGCCCAGCGAGATCCCTAGCGGCAGCGAGCCGGCTTGCGCGGTGGCGGCCGCCAGGTTCTGGCCGAAGAGGGAAGCCAGCGAACCGGGCGCGATGGCGCTGCTCGGCGCCGCGGCCGATTGGATGCCGCTGCCGCCATCGATCACTCCGTAATACCGCGCCATCCAGTACGGCAGAAGGTAATCGACGCCCGCGTTTTCGATGATCCCGGAACCACCGCCTTTCAGTTGAAACGGATCCACCTCCCACAGAAACGTCGCCGGCGTCCGCAGCGGAACGGGAACCGGCTGGCAGGCTTCGCTGCCGCACACCGCGACTTTCGAGGAGAGATCGACGTAGAAATCGCGCGTCGGGCGCTCGAGCCATTCGTCCAACAGCGCGCGCGTTTCCGCGTCGCGCGCCGCGTCGGGACCGCGGAGAGCCCGGTCGATCATGTTGAAGAACGCGTTCTGATGCGGCGCCGTGTAGTTGCGCAGCGTCATGTACGCGCTCCGGTTGTCGCCGTTGTCCTGGAGCCGCAGCAACTGGTAGAAGCTCATGTAATCCAGGTCGAACTTGAAGTACGAGCTGAGGCCCAGCACATCGAACTCAACGCCCGTGGCTACCGGCGGCACCAGGAATGGCCCGCTGACCGTATTCGAAGGATTGACGTGCCGCGCCACCTGGAGCAGCATCTGCAGTTCCTCCGGCCTGACCTCAAACGTGCTGGTGATATCGTCATTCGGCGACCACTGGTGGCGCGAGATATAGCCGATCAGCAGTGTCACCAGGTTGTTGACGCTGGTCTTGACCGCCGGATCGTCCACCAGGTCGAACGCCACGCCCAGTCCGAAAAACGCGCCCACCACCTGGTCGCGCGAGGTGTTGTCGACCCAAATCCAGGGCGGATTCTGGTGAATGCCGTTGGCTGCCTCCTCGCTTGCGATGCTGGCGGCGTACGGCGAACTCGCCAGGACCATACAGCGCGCCAGCCGGTTATCGCCGGTCAGGTCGGACAGCGCCTTTAGGCCCGCCAGCGCGCTCTTGACATTCTGCAGCGCGCCGGCCGATTGCGTCACTTTGTAGCGGAACGATTCGGCCGCCAGGTAGGCGCCCGTCCATAGCGCGGAATCCCCGCAGCGCGTGTATCCGACGATCTGTTGGCTGGTGGGCGACGCGTAGATCGGATCCAGAAGCGTGCCGAACGGCATGTGCCGGGCTTGAATGTTGGCGGAGATCGCCAGAGCGTCCGGTTCGGACGCACGGCCCGCGGAAGCCCAGAACAAAACGGTGGTGACGCAAGCGAGAATAGCCCTCATCTTCTAATTGACGCCGGCGGTTCAATGAGGTTGCATAAGCCCGGGCCCCCGGCCGGCCGTAGATGGACGATAGGTCACGGAACGCAGATGCCGCCACACCTCCGCCGCCTCTCGGGCGAGATTGCTGGTGATCTGGGCTGCACCAGGATCCGCTTCGCGACTCCCAAGATTGCGGCATTTTAATCGGCGCGAGCGCGTGCAGGGGCGGCAAGGGACTTGCCGAAACCGAGGATTGAGTATATCGTCTTAAGTAAGGTTCCGCGTCCGCGCGGTAGCCGCCAGGCAAGGGCGGATGCCGCCGTGGATCGTTGTGTCTTGCCGAAGGGGACCATTCGCATGGCGCAGAGCGGAACTGTCCAACCACTGCCGCGTATCAGCGGGCAGATCATCATCAATGAACTGATCCGAAATATGGAATTGGGCCGCCTGGAGCTGGGGTACAGCATCCTCGTGCCCTGCATTTTCAGCGTATACCTGCACCCGGACGACTACGTGCGCGTGACGAGCGTGCAGGACCTCATCGAGGAGGACGCCAAGCGCGCTCTCACCGCGCGCCTGGCGGAATGGAACGCCAAGGCCGGACTGCTGCGGCGAAACGCCGCGCGCAAGACGTACCGGACGGCAAAGAACGGCTGGTGGATCGGACTGTTCGCGGACAGCGAATCGACCGTGCCGCCGGGCGATGTCGAGATCCATTCGGAGCTGAACGATATCGCTCAGCCGGGATATCGCGGCACCAAGACGACGCTGATCGATCGAGAGCCTTCGGTGACATCCGCGCGCGTGGTGCGCGATCGGGAGCACACGCGCCTGCGCAACGGCCCGGTTTTTGCCGAGATTCGCTACCAGGACGATTCGGGCCGGCAGACGTTCCTGGTGACGCAGAACGAGGTCTCCATCGGACGCGGCGGTGAGGACCTGTGGGTGGACCTGGCGCTCTACACCACGGCGGACGAGATTTCGCGCGAGCATCTGCGGCTACGGCGCGATCCGGGAAACGGTGAATTCAAGATCACGGACCTGAGCCGGAACGGAACCTGGCTGAACGGCCGCCGCATCGCAGGCAACGTGGAGGTCTCGATGCCGGAACGCGCGGAAATCTCGCTGGCGGAAACGTTGAGCCTGGCCTTCGAAGTGCGCCATGACTGAGCTTTCACTGAATTGCGGAGCCGCAACCGATACCGGCCTGGTGCGCGAGCACAACGAGGATCGCTACTGGATGGACCCGGCGCGCGGTGCATTCCTGGTGGTGGACGGGGTCGGCGGGCAAGCCGCGGGCGAGCGCGCGGCGGAGATCGCCGTGGCGGCCATTCGGCAGGCGCTCGGTGAAGCTGCCGTGTTGACAGACGAAAGCGTCTGTCCCACTTGTGGGGCAGGCGCTTTCGCCTGCCAACCGATTTCTTTTCACCTTCGGCTGCCCGAGGCGCGCGTCCGCCAAGCGATCGCCGCGGCCAACAATCGCATCTACGCCGCGGCGCGGGAGGATCCGGAACTGGCCGGGATGGCATGCGTGCTCACGCTGGCGCTAGTGGAGGGCCCGCGGGTCACCGTCGGACACGTGGGCGATTCGCGCCTCTACCTGATCGGCTCGGGGGCGATTCGCAAGGTGACGAGCGACCATTCGCCGGTCGGCGAGGTGGAGGATGCGGGAGAGATCGGCGAGGAGGAGGCGATGGCGCATCCACGGCGCAACGAAGTGTTCCGCGACGTGGGAAGCCGGCCGCGGCCGGCCGGCGAGCCCGAGTTCATCGAGGTGCGGCACTGCGAACTGCCGAACGACGCGGCGATGCTGTTGTGCAGCGATGGCCTGAGCGACCACCTGACCTCGCGCAGAATCCGCGAGATCGCGGAACGGTACGCCGGGGACGCGGCGCAAACGGCGCGCCACCTGGTGGACGCCGCCAACCAGGCGGGCGGCAGGGACAACATCACCGCGGTGTTCGTCGCAGGACCGGCGTTTCCCGGCAGGAGCGCCGCCACGCGCCCGCGCCTGGGCATCACGCGCATCCGCCCGCGGCGGCGTGTATGGAGCGGGCGGGTCGCGTTCCTGAGTTACGGACTGCTGCTCGGCATGTTGCTGTGGGCGGTGCTGCGCATTCGATGACAAAGCGATGGACAAACCGATGAACCCTCCCACTCGCATCGGACGTTACGAGATCATTCGCCGGCTCGGCAAGAGCATGACGGACGTGTACCTGGCGATGGACACGGTGGAAAACCGCAAGGTCGCGCTCAAGCTGATCCTGCACAGCGACGATCGCGCCACGCGGCTGGTCATGGAGGCGGAGCGGCGCGGGGCGGCGATCCAGCAGGAGTTGCACACCAGCGACCCGCGGATGGTGGAGATCTACGAATACGGCGATCTCGACGGCTACTTCTTCGTCGCCATGCAGTTCGTCGAGGGGCGCACCGTGGCCGACCTGCTGGCGGCGGACCGCGTGCTGGATCCGTGCCGGGCCGGGGTGATCGCGCTCGAGATTTGTGAGCAACTGGCGAAGTTTCACTCGTGGGAATCGGCGGTGGTGCATGGGGACATCAAGCCCTCGAACATCCACTTGAGCCCCAGCGACACGGTGCGGCTGCTGGATTTCGGAATCGCCAAAACGCTGCGCGCGGATTGCAACGCGACCGGTCATCAGTTCGGCAGCCCGAGCTACTGCTCACCGGAGCGGCTGACGCGCGCCGAGGTGGATCCGCAGTCGGATTTGTGGGCGTTGGGCGCGACGCTCTACGAAATGCTGGCCGGAGTGCCGCCGTACCAAGCCGAAGATACGCGCAAGCTGGAGGGGCTGATCCGGTCGAAGCGGCCGCCGCGGGCGCTGCCGGCGTCGTGCCCGGCGGGGTTGCGCGCCGTCGTCATGAAGGCGCTGGCGCCCGACGCGCGCCAGCGGTACCGGTCGGCGGTCGAGTTCCAGGCGGACCTGCAGCTCTTCCTGGAGCGGAAGCCGACGCAGGCGGAGGCCGAGCACGGGCGGAGGTGGAATCCGTCCGCGACCCTGGAGGTGGCGCGCGAGGCACTGCGCCGCGTCACGCGGACCGCGCGGCGCAGGCATTCGCGCAGCCTGCGGGTATTGGGCGCGGCGGCGTACTTCGCCACCGGGATGCTGCTTTGGATCGGGGGCACGCTCGGGTGGCAGGTGTGGCAGTCGCGCGCCAGCGCGGAGGTCCGCCCGGTGGTGAAAGCACCGCCGGAGGAGAACCTGGCGCAGTGGTACGTGGCATCGGCGGACCGGATCCTGGATGCGTACCGCACGAGCGGCGATCCGTGGCTCTACGAGTTCGATTGGCAAAAAGCGGAAATCTGCCTGGAGCGCGCCGTGCAGCTCGGCGCAGGCGAGGACCGTACCGTGGCGAAGCTGGCGCTGGCTCGGGGGTACGCCACGCTGGAGCGCCTGAATGGCGCGCAGTATTCGGAAAACGCCGCGGCGGGGTTGCGGCTGAAGGCACGCGACCAGTTCATGCTGGCGTTGTCAAGAGCCCCCGCGGACGCGGCGCCGCATCTGGCGCTGGCGCGCGTATATGTGTACTCGCTGCCCGATCCCGAGAAGGCGATGGCGGAGTTTGCGGCCGCGGAGCGGAGCGGCGCGGTGCTCGGACGCCGCGAGGTGGAGCAGCAGGGCGACGTCTACCGGATTCGGGCGCACCAGGAGTTGGCGCGCGATTGGCGGCAGGCAATGCGCGATGCCGATGTGGCGCGCGGCTTCTACCGGCGGATTCCCGGCTTCGATGAAGCCGACCGGCATTTGCGGGAATTGGACCAGATCCACGCGCCGGCGCCGCGCAAGCCGCGCGCGCGGAGGTCGTACCGATGGCGGTGACACGCAGTTGGACGATGCCGGGGACGGCGCCCGTAATGGTTAGCGTCCCGCGTCACGGGGCCTCGTTGAGGCTCGCGTGGATGGTAGTGGCGTCGCTCCTGGTCGCGACCGGCCTGTGGTTTGTGTACCAGGCGAAGCTGCAGCGGATGTCCGGCGGGCCGGTGCTGAATCTGAACGTGGTGACCTCGGCGGATGAGTTGTTGCCGGTGCTGGAGTTCTTCCCCAATCGCGCGGAACTGGCGCCACGGATCTACGACTACATCGAGCGCGCGCGGCCGCTGCGCCACACCGGTGCGTTGACCGCGGTGATTCCGCGCCGCGATTTCGCGCGTGTCAAGCCTCTGATCGCGGTGCGCAGCCCCGCGGAATTTCGCGCACAACTGGTGCGGTCGGCGCTCCTCTACTTCGCCGGATTTTACGTAGTGGCCCTGATCTGGCGATTGACGCGGTTCCGCGGCGATGCGGCATTGCTGCCCGTATTGCAGTTGCTTACCGGGTTCGGTTTCCTGCTGATGGTCAGCATGCGCGATCCATTGCGCGACACGCTGGAGTTCCACAAGTTCGCGGTCGGCGTATTCCTCGGGTCGCTTTTGCTCGCGCTGCCCGCGTTCCCGATTTTCAACTACCGCCGCCTGGCGGGTTGGTGCTACACGCCGCTGTTCGCGGCGCTGGGCCTGTTCGGCCTGCTGATGGCGTTCGGGCGCGGACCGGCGGGCAACGACGCCAAAGTGAATCTCGGCATGTTCCAGCCGGTTGAGTTGATCAAAATCCTGCTGGTGATGTTTCTGGCGGGCTACTTCACGCGCCAGTGGGAGCGGCTGCGCGACCTGCGCGAAAAGCGCGTGCCGGGCGGGCGCGTGGCGCGCGCGGAGCACGTGGTTCCGGTGCTGGTGGCGACGGGCATCTCGCTGGTGCTCTTTTTCGTGCTGAAGGACCTGGGACCCGCGCTGGTCACGCTCTTCGTCTTTCTGGCGGTGTTCACGGTGGCCCGTGGGAAGCCCGCCCTCGGCATCGCCGCGTTGACCCTGATGGTGGCGGCGGTCGCGACGGGTTATCGCGCGGGGACGCCGCACACCGTGGCGCAGCGCATCGACATGTGGCTGTCCCCCTGGGATAACGACGTCCACGGCGGCGATCAATTGGCGCACGCCCTTTGGGCGTTTGCCACCGGCGGCCCGACAGGCAGTAGCCCGGGGTGGGGCGACCCGGGCGTGATTCCGGCGGGGAACACGGACCTGGTGCTGCCGGCGATCGGCGAAGAGTGGGGCTTTGCCGGCGTGGCCGCGGTGTTTGGCCTGTTCGGCATATTGATCTGGCGTGGTCTCGGGGCGGCGCAACGCGCGGACACTACCTACGGGCTCTTCCTGGCGACGGGCCTAACCATGCTGATCGCCTGCGAGATGCTGCTCGTCACGGCCGGCGTGCTGGGAGCGCTGCCGCTTTCGGGCGTGGTATCGCCGTTTCTCAGTTCGGGGAATACCGCGATGGTGGCGAACTTCCTGGTATTTGCGCTGCTGGGGGGTATCGGAAATGTGGCCATCGCCAATACGGAGAACGCAACCCAGCCGGAGGCGCTGCGTGCGCCTTTGGGCCGCCTGAAGCTGGTGCTGGCAGGGGCCGGCGCGATCCTGCTGGGGTTCGCGCTACGCTACCAGGTGCTGCGCGATACCGACTACATGGCGCGGGATGCCCACGCGTTCGAAGCAGACAACATCAAGCGCCCGCAGCACAACCCGCGGATCAACTCTCTGGCGCGCGAGATCCCCCGCGGAACCATCTACGACCGCAACGGCGTGCCGCTCGCGACCAGCGACTGGCAGGAACTGGAGCGGCATCGCGATGCCTACAGCGCCCTCGGCGTTTCGCTCGAGACGGCGGACAGCCGGTTCGACAGCCGTCACTACCCCTTCGGCGCGGCCACCGTCCACCTGACCGGCGATTTGCGTACCGGCGAGAATTTTCACGCCAGCAACGCGTCCCTGGTGGAGCACGACGCCAATGGCCGGCTGCAGGGGTACGAGTATGGCGAACTGGCGCCGCTCATCCGCTACCGGCATCATCCCCATAACGCTGGAGTCGCGCGCATTCTGGCGCGCGATCGCGCCCTGCGGCTGACGGTGGATATCCGGCTGCAAGTGCGGGCCAAGGAGATTCTGGAACGCCACCTGAGACAGGCGGGAGTTCTTAACGGGTCCCTGGTCGTGATGGAGGCAGGGACGGGCGACGTGCTGGCGATGGTCAGCACACCGTCCACCAGTCCGCCCGCGGTGCGCGCGGCGGCGCCCACGCCGGACGAACTGCTCGATCGCGCGCGCTACGGGCAGTACCCGCCGGGTTCGACCTTCAAACTGGTGACCGCGATGGCGGCACTGCGCGGCGATCCCGGGCTCACGCACCGCACATACCAGTGCCGCCCGCTGGGCGATGGGCGCTGCGGAAACACCATCGCGGGATGGAATCGCGCCATCAAAGACGATATCGGCGATCGCGCGCACGGCACGCTCGATATGGAGCGCGCCATCGCGGTCTCCTGCAACGCGTATTTCGCGCAGCTTGGGGTGCGCGACGTGGGTGCGAAGGCGCTGGCGGAAATGGCGGACCGGCTCGGGTTCTCGACGGGCGATCCCGCGGCGCTGCGCCAGGCGCTGCCGTTCGCGTCGTACGGGCAGGGTCCGGTGCTGGTCACGCCGTTCAAGATGGCGCGCGTGGCGGCGACCATCGCGGCGGGCGGCCGTATGCCGCAAGGCCGCTGGATCGCGGGCGAGGGCAATCCGCGGCAGGACGCTCCGCTCGATGTGCTGGCGGAGGCACA
>JADGNT010000683.1 GCA_017883345.1 Candidatus Solibacter sp.
GGCAAGTTGACGCGTGACGCCCATTTGGCAGAAGTGGCGAGGTAGCTCCCGCTCCGGCCGATCGTCGGCAATCAGGACCTTGACCTCCGGATTTTTGCAGAACCGGTTCGCTCCGATAAATCGCCGCCATGATATCGCGCAGCATCGTCTATGCCGAGCCACCGATGGCAATCGTGACCAAGCTTGGCACCAGGCAGAGGCGATTTACCCACTCATCCGCTTCGGATGCCTCCCAGATCAGCAGCAGAGTCTCTATTGCCTCGCCGACCGGCAGGTCTTGCCTGACCAACAATACTCCCGGGCTGCGTCGGCCCTGTGTGAACTGCCGGAAGTGCCTCGGCATGGTTTGGAAATCGTGTGAGACCAGAATCCGCCCTTCAACTGCCGCGAACGCCAGCACCTCCGGATCGGGTACTCGGTCAAGCCGGGCAGCTTGTGCACTACGGAAGTTCATCCGCGGTTCCCGGCGGACCGCCCCGCGGACGATCGCCTTTCGGAGATCATTGTCCGCCTGATAGAGGACCTTCATTGCCGAGGAAGCGAGACGCTGCGGCGGGCACGCTCAAGCCGACCCTGCAAGTCCGGGCTGGCGGGGGTTCCCTGGCGCTCCAACTCGGCCCATTGCTCCTTGCGTAGCAACAAGTACGCGTCGATATCGGCTTCGTGATCCAGATAGAAGGCGATAGCACCGTAGACGTCCGCCAACGTTAGCCCCTCGAAATCCTCGCGGATAGTCTCTGGCGGGCATCCTTCGCGAAAGGCGTAGACGATCGAGTCCAGCGATATGCGCGTACTGGGGACATAGTAGACGCCCTCGCGCTGTTCGACGTGCTCGCTGACCATGGTGCTGCTCCTTCCTTGATTATACGCGAGGGGCTGCGGTTTGCGTGGTCGGCTTGGGTCGGCTCCGACCATCCGATCCAACTCCAACTGGCCGTATAACGCCCGACGGGCGGGAGTGAACCCACGCGAGCCGGAAGTCTTGTGGGAAGCTCGCAGGATTCCGGAGACACGAAAATTCACCATCCGCCGGACCCAGGAGGTACCCCAAACAGTCTGTCCCGCATAGCGGCGAGCCGCAAACGGAACATCGCGCTGAGTTGTATGACACGGACGATCTCCGGGGAGGAATAACGCGGCGGCGCGGAGGAGGAATGCCCCCACGAATGGGGGCATGGCAGCCTAAAAGGCTACGCTACGGTGCTGCGACGAAGCGCGAAGAAACTGATGGATAGTAGTACAAGGGGCCGCGTGGGCTGACCCTCCCGAGAACGTTCAGGCATCCGAGCGCAGCCTGTACCGCCGAAGGTTCGGTACAATTCGACGATGGAGAAGATGAAAGCTCTGGTGGTTTACTCGCTCTGCCTGACCATGGCAGCGCCGGCGATGCGGAGCGCCGACACCCCTCCCTTGCGCGGGTATTGGTCCACGGCGGAGCGCACCGAGCGCGAGTGGGAGGCGAAGTTCCGCGCCATTCCGGATCCGGCGGCGCTGCGCGCCTACATGCAGCGCCTCTCCGCGCGGCCGCATCACGTGGGGTCGGCCTACGATAAGGAGAACGCCGAATGGATCGCCGCCAAGGCGAAGGAGTGGGGACTGGACGCGCAGATCGAAACCTTCGACGTGCTCTTCCCTACCCCGAAGGAACGCGCGCTGGAAATGACCGAGCCCACGCGCGTCGTGGCCAGGATCGCCGAACCCGCCGTTGCCGGGGATGCCACCTCGGCGCAACAGAACGAGCAATTGCCGGTCTACAACGCCTACTCCATCGATGGCGATGTCACCGCGCCCCTGGTGTATGTCAACTACGGTATCCCGGCGGATTACGAGGAGCTGGAGCGGCTGGGAATCTCGGTGAAGGGCGCCATCGTGATCGCGCGCTACGGCGGAAGCTGGCGCGGCATTAAGCCCAAGGTGGCCGGTGAGCACGGCGCCGTGGGATGCCTGATCTATTCCGACCCGCGCGATGACGGCTACGCGCAGGGCGACACTTTCCCCAACGGTCCCTTCCGCCCCGCCGATGGCGCGCAGCGCGGCAGCGTGATGGACATGCCGGTCTATCCGGGCGACCCGCTCACGCCCGGAATCGGCGCCACCAAGGACGCCAAACGCCTGCCCTTGAGCGAAGTCAAAACCCTGACCAAAATCCCCGTGATGCCGGTTTCCTATAGCGACGCCCAGCCCATGCTGGCCGCGCTCAAGGGACCCGTGGCGCCGGCCGCCTGGCGCGGCGCCCTGCCCATCACCTATCACGTGGGTCCCGGACCCGCCAAGGTCCACTTGAAGCTCAAATTCAACTGGGACTTGAAGACGCTCTACGACGTCATCGTTCGCATTCCTGGAAGCGAGTTCCCCGACGAGTGGATCATCCGCGGCAACCATCACGACGCTTGGGTCAACGGCGCGGAGGATCCGGTGTCCGGCACCGGGCCGCTCATGGAAGAGATGCGCGCGCTGGGCGCGCTCCTCAAGCAGGGGTGGAAGCCCAAGCGCACCATAATCTACTGCGCGTGGGACGGCGAGGAACCCGGTCTGCTCGGCTCCACGGAATGGGCGGAGACGCATGCCGCGGAATTGCAGCGCAAAGCGGCGGTCTACATCAATTCGGATTCCAACGGCCGCGGCTTCCTCCAGGTGCAAGGCTCGCATACGCTGGAGAAGTTCATCAACGGCGTGGCCCGGGATATCGATGACCCGGAGGCCAAGGTGACGGTGTGGAAGCGCCTGCAGGCGGCGCGGTTGGCGCGCGATACGGAAGGCGCGGCGGCGGACCGCCCATCTGACAGCCACGAAGCGCGCACCCGCGCGGACCTGCGCATCGGCGCCCTCGGCTCGGGGTCCGATTACACGGCGTTTCTGGATCACCTCGGGATCGCTTCCGTGAATATGGGCTTCGGCGGCGAGGATGACGGCGGCATCTACCACTCGATCTATGACGATTTCTACTGGTACACCCATTTTTCGGACTCGGATTTCGTCTACGGACGGGCGCTGGCGCAGACCGCCGGTACCAGCGTGATGCGCCTGGCGGACGCGGAGTTGCTGCCGCTCGATTTCGACAACTTCACCGATACGCTGCGCCGCTACATCGACGAGGTCCGGAAGCTGGCGAGCGATAAACGCGAGCAGACGGTGGAGCGCAATCGCCAGATCGACGACGGCGTCTTCGCGCTGGTCGACGACCCGCGGCATCCGCGGACCATACCCGCCAGGGAAACCGTCCCGCCGTTCCTGAACTTCGCTCCCCTGGAGAACGGGTTCGCCGCCCTCGAACGCACCGCCAGGGCCTACGATGAGGCGCTGGCGCACGCCTCGGAGAATGGCGGCGATGGCTTGGCGCGCGCCTCGCTGCGCGAAGTAAACGCCCGCCTGATCGCCATCGAACGCGCCATGACGCTGCACGAAGGCTTGCCCAATCGCGACTGGTTCAAGCACCAGATCTATGCGCCGGGATTCTATACCGGGTACGGCGTGAAGACGCTGCCGGCGGTGCGGGAGAGCATCGAGCAGAAGGATTGGAAGCTGGCCGAAGA
>JADGNT010000684.1 GCA_017883345.1 Candidatus Solibacter sp.
GTAATTTTCATCGCTTTTTAACGGACGCTTCACTTCGGCGCATAGGGCCACCCAGTTCGCGGAGTTGTAACCGGCCGGGCTCTCTGGGAACGCCACGGGACGCATTTACCAAACGAAGCCATTTTTCCTCCCAACCCGAACCAAAACAAACCACTTGCACCCCTCGCCAACGAAGCCTATTCGGCCTCCCCAAGCGATCCCAAAGCACACCCCCTTAGACCACCACGTAAAAACCGAAGTCGGGCGCCCTCACCCGCGTACTCCGTCCGCTATAATGACCCTTCCGCTTCCTGCTCCCATTGGCGCTTTTCCGAACCGCAGTCGTCTTCAGGTTCGCCGGTGGTCAGGCCGGTGGAGCCGTGCTTCCACAGTAAGTCTCAAGGGGACCGCATCATGAATCTACGCAAGCTCGCCACCTGCTGCTTCCTGACCGCGCTGGCCGGCGAAGTTGCCGCCGCACAGGACCGGATTGTCCAGCCGGTGGATCCCGTCCGCATGACGGCCTTGAAGGGCCACGTTCATCCCAATGCGCTGGCGGAAAACGATCGGGGCCCGGTCTCTCCCGCCATGCCCATCCGCCAGGCTACCCTGCTCTTCAAGCCTGCCGCCTCAATCGGCGCCTTTCTCGCCGAACAGCAGCTTCCCGGGTCTCCCAACTACCACAAGTGGCTCACCCCCGAACAGTTCGGCGACCGCTTCGGCCTCAGCGCGAATGACATTGCCCAAGTAACCGCCTGGCTCGAATCGCAAGGTCTCAAGGTCGACAATGTCGCCCGCGGCCGCCACTGGATCAATTTCAGCGGCACCGCCGATCAGGCAGCCCGCACCTTCCGCACCCGCTTTCATCACTACCGCGTGAATGGCGAAACCCACTTCGCCAATGTCGACGAACCCTCCGTTCCCACCGCGCTCGCAGACGTGGTTGGCGGATTCCTCGGCCTCGACGATTTCAAGCTGCGCTCCAATATCGTCCGCCCCCAATTCACTTCCACCAAGGGCGTCCACACCCTGGTGCCCGACGACCTCGCCGCCATCTATAACATCGCCCCCCTCTACGCCGCCGGCATCGATGGCGACGGCCAGAGAATCGCCATCATCGGCGATTCCGCTCTCGACCTCTCCGACATCCGCGCCTTCCGCAAGCAGTTCAATCTGCCGTACAACGACCCCATACAGATCCTGGTCGGCGACGACCCGGGGCTCAACAGCGACGTCGTGGAATCCAACCTCGACATCGAATGGGCCAACGCCGTCGCGCGCGGCGCTCAGATCGTCTACGTCTACGCGCAAAACGTCTTTGACGCGGCGCAATTCGCCGTGGATGAAAACGTCGCGCCCATCCTCAGCCTCAGTTTCGGCGCCTGCGAAGCCTATAACCAGGCGTCCTTCCGCGCCGTGGCCCAGCAAGCCAGTGCCCAGGGCATCACCTGGCTGGCGTCCTCCGGCGATACCGGCGCTGCCGAGTGCGATCGCTTCTCAGCCATCCCCCAGGCCGCCAAGGGCTTCGCCGTCGGCTTCCCGGCCAGCATTCCGGAAATCACCGCCGTCGGCGGCACCCAGTTCGACGATGCCAACGGGAAATACTGGGCCACCACTAACGGCCCCAGCGGTGCGTCCGCCCTGGGCTACATTCCCGAGACCGTCTGGAACGATACCCCGTTGGCCGGCGGATTCAGCGCCGGCGGCGGCGGCGCCAGCATTCTCTTCCCCAAGCCCTACTGGCAGACCGGCCCCGGTGTGCCTGACGACAAAGCGCGCGACGTCCCCGATGTTTCCCTCACCGCCTCCGCCAACCATGTGGGCTACCAGGTCTATCTCTACGGCGCCCTCTATTCGGTGGGCGGCACTTCGGCTGGCGCGCCCTCCCTGGCCGGCGTGGTGGCCCTGCTCAATCAGTACCTCACGTCCAAATCCATCCTGGCCAAACCTGGATTGGGCAACATCAACCCGGCGCTCTACCGTCTGGCCCAATCCACCAACAACATTTTTCACGACGTCACCACCGGGGATAACGCCGTGCGCTGCGCCCTCGGCACGCCGAACTGCGTGGAGGGCTTGGTCGGTTATCCTGCCGGGCCGGGATACGATCTGGCCACCGGCCTGGGCTCCATCGACGCCTACAACCTGGTCACCCAGTGGAATACCGGCACCGCCAGCACCACCACCGTCACCGCCGATCCCGCCAAAGCGGGATTGAACGATACCGTGCGCCTCACCGCCACCGTTCGCGGCGGCGGCACCTCGGGACCGGCCGGCCCCGCGCCCACCGGCGTCATCTCGTTCCTGGCGGAGAACGTGGTGCTGGCCGTCATCGGCGCCGCTGATTTGACCGCCAATGGCGCCACCTCCACCGCGACGGTCGTCGTACCTGCCTCTTCGGTAATCGGCGGTAATGGCACCGTCACCGCGATCTACAACGGCGATAAGTTGTACAACGCCTCCTCCGCCACCGTCACGGTAGGCGTGAACCGTCCCGCCGCCGGCTCCCTGGTGGTCCCCTACATCACCCCCAACCCGGTGTTCAAGCAGACGCCCACCGGCAATTGGCCGTACGATCTGGTGCTCTCCGAAAAGGCCGGCGTGCAGACCACGCTCACGGCATTCACCGTCAACGGCGCAAATAACCTGGGAGCCTTCGGCACCGGCGCCATCATCATCCCCGCGAAAGGTACCCTGGCAGTTGCCCTCGCCGGCAACGGCCTCACCGTTCCGCTCAATCGCGTTTTCCATTTCGCAGGCAAAGATCTGGACGGCACTTTATGGTCGCGCGACGTCACCGTCCCGTTCGTCGACGCGATCTATCCCGGAGCCTCCACCGGCATGGCGCTGCGCAGCACGCCCTCCACCGTGCTGCAGAACCCGAAGGCCGACCCGGCCTGCCAGTTCGCCCACCGCCTCATCCTCCAGGAAACCGGTGGTTTCCTGATGCAGATCACCTCCCTTCGCCAGGGCGCCACCGATTTGAGCCCGGGACTTCAGCAGCTCTTCGGCACCGCCCACCTGGCCCCCTATGGCACCCTCCAAGGCGATATCTGTCTGAGTTCTGCTACCAGCCTCGGAGCCAAGACCTACACCGTCAGCGGAGTCAGCGAGATCGGCAACACCGTGACCGCCACGCTCAGCGTGACCCTGGCGGCCGCGTCCGCCACGCCCGCCACCATGACGGTGGCACCCCAGACCATCACGCTCGCCGTCGCCGATGCCTTCCGCTCTGCGGCCACCGATGTCGCGCTCACCTTCACCGGGCCGCTCGCCGGCGATTTCTCGCAAATCGGCGCTCCGCCGCTGTGGACCGCTTCCGTATTACCCGGGGCCACCTGGCTCAGTGTGAGCCCGCTTTCCGGAAACCTGTCCGGTCCCCTGACGATCGCGGTAAACGCCGCGGGTCTCTCCCGGGGCGCTTACGCGGGTCTAGTCACCGTGCAATCCAATAACGCCATTCCGCAAGCCATCAACATCCCGGTCACGTTTGTCGTCGGCACGTCGCAATCCACCGTCATCACCGCCGTCGCCAACGGAGCGTCGTACGC
>JADGNT010000685.1 GCA_017883345.1 Candidatus Solibacter sp.
GCGTTCCTCTGCTACGCGCGGGTTCGCGCCGGGGGCCGCCTGTTGCGCGGCCGCGAAACCGCGTTAGTGATGGGTTTGTACCTCTGTGCCCTCGATTCGAAGGAGATGGCGCTTACGCTGCCACTCGTGCTGCTGGCGTACGAGTGGATTTATCACCCTGGAAACGGCTGGCCCGCGGCCTGGACACCGAAGGAAATCGCGGGGTGGCTGCGCGGCCCGGGACGCGTGATGCTGTATTGTGGGGCGCTGAACCTGGTGTACCTGTACGGCAAGGAGTTCGCGCCGAACGCCTTGATGCGATCGCCCGCCTACCGTCCGGTGCT
The DNA here is from genome assembly GCA_017883345.1 of Candidatus Solibacter sp. GTDB lineage: Bacteria > Acidobacteriota > Terriglobia > Bryobacterales > Bryobacteraceae > Solibacter. The sequence goes on from JADGNT010000685.1 coordinate 324, forward strand.
GTCGCTGCAGCGGGTGTTTGCGTTTGAGACGACGGCGATGAACGATCTACTCCTGGCGTGGGGAAGCTTCGTCAGTTGGCGCGGCGTGGTGGCGATGTGGGTGGTGCTCGCGTACCTGGCGTGGCGGCGGCAGCGTCCCGTACTGCGCTTCTGCTGGTTCTTTCTGATGCTCACGCCGCTGCCCCTCGCGGTCCTGGAGGGTCGCGGCGCGGCTTGCCTGTATATCCCGCTGGCAGGGTGGGCGGTCTTCGCCGCGGTGGTCCTGACGGACATTGCCGGTGCGGCAGCGCGTTTCCTGGCGGAGGAGCCGATTGTCCGCCGCGCCGGATATGCGGGGCTGTACGCCGCCATCCTCTGCACGAGCTTCTTTTTCTGGGCGAAGCAGAATAATTACCTGAAACACGACTTCGTCCGGGGCGCCATGGCGGATCTGGGCAGACAGACCGCGTACACGATCCAGCAACTGCGGACGCTGAACCCACACATCAAATCGGGCACCCACGTGGCATTTCTAAACGACCCCTTCGACGATTGGGACATGGCCTTCATCGCCGAACTGTGGTTCCGGGACAAGAGCCTGCAGTTTCATCTGCAACGCAAGACACCGCTGCCGCCGGAGGAACTGGCGAAGATGACGGTATTCGACTTTCAGAATGGGCGGCTGGTGCAGGTAACCGTAAAGCCGCCCTAAGAAGATGTGAACGAATCGTTGAGATCGCCGGGGTGACAGACGAAAGCGTCTGTCCCACCATCACAGATGGCGGATCACCGCTTCGGTGAATTCGGATGTCGAAGAGTGGCCGCCCACATCGCCGGTGAGGCGATCGCGTTCGGCGTACGTCCGATAAATCGCGTTGTGCAGGCGAATCGACGCCTCGCGCTCGCCGATGTGTGCCAGCATCAGGACCGCGGACTGCATCAGCGCGGTCGGGTTGGCGAGCCCCTTGCCCGCGATATCGGGCGCGGTGCCGTGGACGGCTTCGAAGATGGCGTGGTGATCGCCGATATTGGCGCCCGGCACGATGCCAAGTCCGCCGACCAGGCCGGCGGCGAGATCGCTGACGATATCGCCGTAGAGATTCGGCAGCAGCAGCACGTCGAACGTCTCGGGGCGCATGACCAGTTGCATGCAGGCGTTGTCCACGATGAGTTCGCTGTACTGGATCTCCGGGAAGTGCGAGGCCACTTCGCGGCAGCACTTGAGGAACAGGCCGTCGCTCAACTTCATGATGTTGGCCTTGTGGATGGCCACCACCTTCTTGCGGCCCTCGCGGCGCGACCATTCAAAGGCCGAGCGCGCGATCTTGGTGGAGGCCTTCTGCGTGATGATCTTCAAACTCTCCACCACGCCGGGAACCACTTCGTGCTCCAGGCCGGAATAGAGGTCCTCGGTGTTCTCGCGGAAGATCGCCAGATCGAGCGCCAGATCCTGGTAGCGCGTCTTGAGCCCGGGCAGCATGCGCACCGGGCGAAAGTTCGTGTAGAGACCGAGTTTCTTGCGCAGCACCACGTTGATGCTCTGGTGTCCGCCGCCGATGGGTGTGGTGGTGGGGCCCTTGAGGCCGACGCGCGTCATTTCGAGAGAAGCGAAGACGTCGTCGGGAATCAATTGGCCCTGTTCGGCGAGAGCGCGGACGCCGGCATCGACGCGCTCCCAATCGACAGCGACGCCGGTGGCGTCGACGGCGCGGACGGAAGCGTCGGCCACTTCGGGTCCGATTCCGTCGCCGGGGATGAGTGTAATCAAGTGGGCCATCTATAGCTATTATAAAGTGGGGGGTGGATTTGGTCCCCGATTGGTTTTCGGAACGCCGCCGCATGGTGGATACGCAGCTTCGCCGGCGGGGTATTGGCGACGAGCGGGTGCTGGCCGCCATGCTGGAAATTCCGCGCGAGGAATTCGTTCCGCTGGAGTCGCGCCTGGTGGCGTATCAGGATGCGCCGATACCCATCGGCGAGGGGCAGACCATTTCGCAGCCTTACATGACCGCACTGATGGCCGAGTCGCTGGAACTGCGGGGAACCGAGTCCGTGCTCGAAGTGGGCGCCGGGTGCGGTTACGCGGCGGCTGTGCTGGGCGCGCTGGCGGCGCGTGTGACCACGCTGGAGATCCTTCCCAGGCTGGCGCAACAGGCCAGGGACAACCTGCGCCGCACAGTGCGCGATGGCAACGTGCAAGTGGTGGCGGGCGACGGCTCGGGCGGCTATGCGGAGGCGGCGCCTTACGACGCGATCTCGGTGGCGGCGGGCGCGCCGGAGATCCCCGCGGCGCTGCTGGAGCAGTTGAACGATCCCGGAATCCTGGTGATCCCGGTGGGCGCACTGGACGATCAGGAACTGCGCGTGCTGACCATGCGCGGCGGGCACGTCGAATCTCGCGTGCCCACCTTGTGCCGTTTCGTACCGTTACGCGGCGGCGAGGGCTGGCAGTAGATGCGATTGCGCACCGCCAAGGACCGGCTGAAGATCGAGCACAGCATCATCGATGGCGTGCGCGGCATTTTGGAAGAACTGCTGAAGGCGACTCCGGCGATCCGCTCCGTGATTCCGGGTGTGATTCGTCCGGTGCGCGACGCACGCGGCAAAGTGAAGGTGCGGGTGACCGTGCCGACGCAGAACGGATGGAGGGCGATCGCGCTGAGCGCCGGCGCGCGGCAGGAGCTGTTCATCAGCACGGCCCTCAAGAAGGAAGAAGTGGAAGCGGCGCTGGCCAAAGCGGGGGCGGTGGTGAGTTAGCAGTGGGGATAGGCTAATACAGTGAAGGTTCTCTCGACCAAAAGAATCGCTCCCTCACGGTCGCGGCTCGGATTGGATTCGCGATGCGCCAATCCGAGCCGCGACCGTGAGAAGCTGTGAAAGAATCGTCCGCACTCGGAATTGGCAGGCGGAAGCACCTGCCCCACCTTTGCAGGCAAACGACTTGCAGTTGGTGGCGCAGGCGCTTCCGCCTGCGAACCACATTTTTTCTCACGTTCTGAGGGAGCGCTCTTGTGACTGCTACAGCCCGCGGCCGGCGTTCAGACTTGCCAGTAATCGATCTCGATCGCTCATGGTATGCGTCCTAAATGTAATGCTACAATTCCGCCGGTCAGGTATTCAAAGCTCACGTCCGCGAAGCCGGCGCAGTGCATCATGGCAGCCAGTTCCGGAGCCGCCGGAAACTTGCGGACCGACTCCGGCAGGTAGGTGTACGCATCGCGCGA
>JADGNT010000686.1 GCA_017883345.1 Candidatus Solibacter sp.
CCCGCTGGATGCTGGTACCGGGTTTGAATGGGATGAAGGCAATGCGCACAAGAACTGGGAGCGGCATCAGGTCACCCCGGAAGAAGCCGAAGATGTGTTTTTCAATGAACCCTTGGTCGTCCGCAGCGATGTGCGCCACTCAAAGCAGGAGCCACGGTATTACGCACTTGGGCAGACCAGCGGCGGGCGTCACTTGTTCGTTGCGTTCACGATCCGCCGTTCGCTGTTGCGCGTAATCTCCGTTCGGGACATGAATCGAAAAGAAAGGGGCGCCTATGGCAAACACGAAGACGAAACCGGTGCCTGAGTTTCGATCCGAAGACGGCGAGCGCGAATTCTGGGCCGCACACGATTCGACGGAGTTCATCGACTGGCAGTCTGCCCAGCGTCGCAAGCTTCCGAACCTGAAGCCCACACTACGAACGATTTCTCTGCGATTGCCTGTTTCCATGATCGAGGACCTCAAAGTTCTGGCGAACAAGAGGGATGTACCCTATCAGTCCCTGCTGAAGGTGTTCCTCGCCGAACGGCTGGAGAAGGAGCGCCGGCGCGCATAGCGCGGATCGCGCTACGCGGCGATGTGGATGGACCGCTGCGGTCTTTACACCGGTCTCCGCCACGCCGCGGGAACGTGCGAATACACACATCGGCATGGCGGATGCCGTAACTCAATCCGATGCTAGCTTGGCGCATACCGCGATGGGTTCTTCCGGCGGCACTCGGCGGAGTGCTGGCGATGACCGCGGCAGACGCCGTACTGATGCGGCGTCACCCGGTATCCGTCCGGCCGCGGACGATCCCGGAAAAGATCGGGTTGCGTGCGGACGCGGAGGGCGAGGGCCTGCGTGTGCAATGGGACCGCGGTTCCCAACCGATCCGCAATGCCGATCATGCGATTCTTTTCATAGAGGACGGCGCGCTCAAGAGCCAACTGGACTTGACCGGCCGGCAACTGGACAGCTCCACCGTCAGGTACTGGCCCGAGTCGGAACGGGTCACCTTCCGCCTGGAGGTTTATCGCGGCACCCAGAGCAGCAGCGATTCGGCGGACTTCGCGCTACCGCAAGCCCGCAGCCAGCGTCGGCAAGCGGGACCGGCGCACGCCATCGTGCAGCAGGCGCGGCCATCGCCGTTCGAGCGTGTGGCGCCGGATCTGGTGGTGACGCAGACGCGACCGGTGCCCGTGCTTGCACCTGGGGCGCCGGCACTGGAGCTGGTGGCGGCCCCGGAACCGGTGGCGGCGGCCGAACCACCGCGGGAAAGCCGGCTAGACCGGGTCATCAGTAGGATTCCCTTACTACGGCGATTGCGGAAGCATCCCCAATCGGATGAAAACCAACTGCGTTAGCGGCCAGCGCCGGCTGTGGCGCCACCGGGTAGACATGGTCCGTCTTGCGCCAAACCAGGTCCCGTCCGCTGGTGCGTGCACTCCAAAACTCCCATAACGCGATGGCGGTAGCGGCAAAATTTACCAGGTTCCCCCAGAACATGCGTATCGGTACGGCCGCGGCGAAGCGCCAGCCATAGATGCGAGCCCCGGAACCGGCGCGCACGCCGGTTTGCAGCAGCGCGATGCCGAAAGTGAGGCAACAGATGTCCGAAATCCAGGTTGGAAGCAGGCTGCCGAAGTGCCAGGGGGCGGGCTGTCCGAGGCTGGCCAGGTAGCTGGCCGTGCCGTACAGGAAGAACAGGTTGGCCGCCGGCGAGAGCAGGTTTCCGACCAGCCCCTTGCGGTCGCGCCAGAACCAGTAGAGTTGGGGCCAGGGAGCGCTCCAGCCGTGACGCTGCCAGCTTTGCAGCGCGATGCCGGTGACCCATCGCGTGCGCTGGGCGATGGCAGGGCGGAAGCGGCGCGGGAAGTACTCGCGGGTGGCCATCGGGCCGGCAGCCCCGGTGCGGACGGGAACGAACACCTGGCGGTAGCCGAGCGAGTGGAGCAGGTAGCCGGTTTCGTAGTCCTCAGTGAGGCAGGCGGGGTCGAAGGGACGGCCGCGGCGCGTGCCCGCCAAGCGTTCCAGGGCTTCCCGGTCGAAGCCCGTGCCCACGCCGTTGGACGGCAGGAAGCCCCCCAAGTGCTGCCGGACTGGTATGTCCTTGTGCTGGTATTCGGCGAATTCGTCGCAGTACAGCCCATGGGTCCATTCGCCGAGGGCGGTAGGCAGCGGCAGGACCGGCACCTGCACCATGGCGTAGCGCCGTGAGAACCAGTTGATCAGACGAAACGACTCGGGGTGGATCAGATCTTCGGCGTCGTGCATCACCACGATGCGGAAACGCATGTCGTGCCGCGCCTCGTGGTCTTTCATGCGCTGGTAGATCCAGTTGAGGCAGTCGCCCTTCGAGGTCGGCCCGTCATGCGGGCAGGTGGCGATGTGGACGCGCGGATGGCGGCGCGCCGGCTCGGCGACGGCGCACGTGGTCAGGACGTCGTTGGGGTAGACGCCGACGAAGAAGTGGTAATTCCGGTACTGGATGGCCGCCAGATTGTGCTCCAGCATGCGGCCGATGACGGCGTGCTCGCGCCACAGCGGGACGAAGACCGCGATGGGACGCTCCGCGGCCCCGCACGCGTCGGCATCCGAGGGCCAAGGGAAGCGGACGCGGCAAGTCGCAAACCTGACCAGGGTGATAAACAGGTCATCCAGGCCGCTGATCGCGATCCATACCGCGAGCGGCACCAAGACTGCCGCCACCCAGTGATCCAAGCCCTCAAATAATAGTGTCGTATACACCCGAGTGGGGACAAAAACTGCGAACTCTCACATTAATGTGGGGCAATCGGGAAACCGCTTGCCGAGCAGCTATGAAAGAAACGCCCGCAAGCGGGCGAAGCGGCTAGAGGCGAGGTTGGGCGCGGGTACCGACGCCGAGCGCCGCCCCGTTTCCCAACCCCGCTCATCAAACCGGACGTGCCGATTTCCGGCATCCGCCTTTCCGGCTGGCTTCATCGAGCGGTTTTTTTACAGCAGCTTACGGTCCCCAGTTCGGTGGAGCACCCTAGCCAGCCAATCCGCATTCCAAACCGGGACACGGAGTGCTGCTAATACGGGTGTCGCCATGACCTGCCATCAGCGGCATCAAACCGATTTCCTCGAGGGGCTGAAGACCTTCCTCCGGATTCCCAGCATCAGCACGCTTTCCGAGCACAAGCCGGACATCCGGCGCGCGCGGTGGCCAAGATCAGCACGCGCCTGGTGGCCGATCAGCGGGTTCCTGAATCCATCGCGCAGATGCGAGCGGCGGTGAAAGCGGCGTGCCCGCGCGGGGTCACGGCGGAGCTCAAGGTGCTGAGTTCCGGCGAGCCTTCGCTGACCAATCCCGACAATCCCTTTATCCACGCCGCGGCGGAAGCCCTCAAGGAGACGTTCGGACAGGAGACGGTGTACATCCGCTCCGGCGGATCGATTCCGATTGTCGGGGTATTCGACCGCTACCTGGGGATTCCCAGCGTGATGATGGGGTTCGGACTGCCGGACGACAACCTGCACGCGCCCAACGAGAAGTTCCACCTGCCGAACTTC
>JADGNT010000067.1 GCA_017883345.1 Candidatus Solibacter sp.
CGCAGTCACCGATGCCCCGGGAACAACAGCCCCTGAAGGGTCCGAAACTACGCCCTGGATTGAACCGGCGCCGCCGATCTGGCCGAAGCCGGGGACCGCGAGCAGCAGTGCGGCGAGAAAAACTACGCTGACCGTCAAGAACTTGTTCATAACAGCTCCCTTCGGATGGTTTTCTGGCTATTCATCGACCATAATCGCGGGTTAGAAGGAGAGGCGACGCTCACACCCCTGACACTGATCACAGTAGACCGGCCATCCAGCCCCAGCCAAGCGGGGCGCGTGGTTATTATTAATGATAACCAGACCAACAAAGCCGAAACTGACCCTGCACATAGATAATGCAAAAACGGGCGAATGTCAATCTATTTTTTCGGAATGATGCCGCACTTTTCCGGTAACGCCGGGTACCTGTTCGTGGCCATTTCCGGATCCGCACGCCCCGGGGCGTTAATTAACGAAGAGAATTCACCAAACGTAGCTGTCCATGCTTGCGGCGCGAGCGAAGCGTCAGGTTGCTGCCGAGATTGGGAGTGGGGCCTTGAGAGCGGATTCCAGACAGACCGATTTTTGCGCCTACGTGTCTGCGATTTTGTTGGGTAGCTTGCTCCTGAATGCGTTGTTGGGCTGGTGGTGGGCCGATCCGGTTGCAGGATTGGTCATGGTGCCGATCACAGCGAAGGAAGGCATCGACGGGCTCCGGGGTGAGGCTTGCTGCGACGATTGCGGCTGTCATTGAACCAGCAACTGCCCGTCCCAGTTTTGCTTGATGTCCACGCCACCGCGAGGTAATGTCCACATGGCTACCGATATCGCCCATTAAGAGGACCTAAATGACTGATTTGATTGTTGTTCCGCAGCCTACCGACTGGCGAAGGTGGAAGGGGTTGGTGCTCGACAGCGTCTCGTCGCCGATTACCCGTCGAGTGTACAATCTCGGGCTCGACGAATTCTTCGAGTGGTACGGGCACGAACCCCGGCCCGGATTCACGAACGCGACGGTGTGCGCGTGGCGAGTTGCTCTGGAGGCCCGCGGGCTCGGCGCCGTCTCCATCAATGTGCGGATCACGGCGGTGCGCAAGCTGGCGGTGGAAGCCGCCGACAACGGGCTGCTGGCGCCCGAACTCGCCAATGGGATTACGCGGGTGAAGGGTGTCGCATCCAAGGGGGTCCGCTTGGGGAACTGGCTGACGGTGCGGCAGGCGCAGACGCTCCTGAACGCGCCGGACGCCACCACGACCAAGGGGCTCCGGGATCGCGCGATCCTGGCGGTCCTCCTGGGCTGCGGGCTCCGGCGCTCGGAGGTGGCTGCGCTCACCGTCCCCCACGTCCAACAGCGCGACGGGCGGTGGTGCATCATAGATCTGGTTGGAAAGCACGGCGGCGTCCGGACGGTGCCGATGCCGACATGGGTAAAGGTGGCAATCGATGCGTGGACATCGGCGGCCGGGATTGCCGACGGATACGTATTCCGACCCGTAACCAGCGCATATCATCGCGGATGTATCATGCAGGCAGGAGGACCCAAATGGCCCAAGTAGCAAGATCTTGCGTACTCATGTTTTTCTCCGTGACGCTGCTGGCTCAGCGGCCCTGGCAGCAGGTCACGGTTCCATCGGTGCGCGAGGCAGCCGCCAATTTCAAATCGCCGCCGCACGAATATGGCGCCATCCAGCCGTTTACAAGTTGGAACGGCCCGGACGCCACGGAGAGGATGGCGCGGATCGTCCAGGATCTCGACCGTCTCGCGGCCAATGGCATCTTTGTGGTGAACGTCTCGCCAGGACGCGGCGAGCCGCTGTACCTCACGCCGGAGCACATGAACCAGATGAAGTTCGTGGTCCAGGAAGCGGCCAAGCGGGGGATGAAGCTGTGGCTCCAGGACGAATCCGACTACCCCAGCGGGTTTGCCGGCGGCAAGATCAGCAAGCAATACCCGCAACTCGGCATGCAGGGTATCGTCGCCGATATCCACGTCCGCGTCGCGCCCGGCCAGACGCTCTCCATGCCGGCGCCGCCGGACACACTCGCCATCTACGCGGTGAAGGCATCCCCCGACCAACAGGTACAAGGCATCGTTCCGATTCCGGTTCCCGCCAACGGCCAGCTCAAGTGGATCGTGCCGAACGAAGGCTCAACCCCGAACGAGCCCCGTTACTTGTGGGAGGTGGTTTTCGTACGGCACATTTACGTCAGCTCGCCGACGCGTAATTTCAATCGCGAGGACGGCACGCGCGCCAAAGACGGCCTGTACACGCTCATCGACTACCTGGACGCCGATGCCACGCGCGCCTTCCTCAAGATCACGCACGAAACCTACAGGCAGGCCATCGGCGGCGAGTTCGGCAAGACCGTTTTGGGCTTCTTCAGCGATGAGCCGGATTATTCCATCAGCGGCATGCCCTGGACGCCCAAGCTGCTGGAAGAGTTTCAGAAGCGGAAAGGTTACGATCTGCAGCCCTACATCCCGATGTTCTTCACCGGCAAACTAACCGATGAGGCGTCGCGGGCCAAAGCCGACTACTGGGACGTGTGGAGCGGCATCTTTCAAAATACTTTCTTCAGAACGCAAGCCGACTGGTGCGCGAAATACAACGTGGAATACCTGATGCACCTGAACCACGAAGAAACCATGGCGGCCCTGGTTCGCAGCGAGGGCGACTTCTTCAGAGACATGCGGTACGTGCAGGTGCCCGGAATCGATAACCTGAGCCAGCTTCTGCCAAATCTGGTGCACACGCCGGACGGAACGTGGCGTATCAACAACAATTTCCCCAAGCTCTCGTCTTCGGCGGCGCACCTGTTCGGTAAGCCCAAGGTCTGGACCGAAGGGGCTGGCGGACCGGGCATCGACGGCAAGTACTCGTTGGATTTTCAACTGGTGAGAGGAGTAAACACGCTGCAGATTCGGGTCCCGGTCCGGGGAGGCGGTGGCGGCGGAAATGCGGCCTCGCCGCCGCCCGCCGTGCCGCCACAGGCCCCCATGTTGGCGTGGTACGCCAACCGCGCCGGCTATTTGATGGCTATCGGACGCCCGGCGGCGCAGGTGGGCCTTTATCATCCCACGCAGAGCATATGGATGGGGGACGAAGAAGCCGACCGCAGCACAACCAAGCTGGGCTGGCAGTTGTTCGAACACCAGGTGGATTGGGATTACTTCGACGAGCAGTCGCTCAGCTCGGTGGCGACCATCGAGAACGGCGGATTCAAGAATCTCAGTGGGCAGATGTACAGGGCCATCGTGGTTCCGTCCTCCACGGTGATCACGCGGACGGGGCTGGAACGCTTTCAGTCCTTCGTCAAAGGCGGCGGCAAGGTAATTTTCGTGGGTAAGACTCCAGGGCTGGTGGTGGACAAGACGTTCTTGAACGCCAAGGACACGCCCGACCTAAGCTTCGCCACGCTGATCGAGCCCTCGGGCGACATTACGCCGCGCGTACTCGCGGCGCTTCCCAAGCCGGATGTGAAGGTCGACTCGGAGTTTCCTAGGTTGACCTACACGCGCCGGAGCTGGCGCGACGCCGAAATGTACTTTTTCTTCAATGAGAGCAATAAGGAGGAATCGCGTACCGCAACCATCGCCGGGCGCGGCCAGGCGCAAGCCTGGGACCTGGCTACGGGCGAGATTCATCCCATCGCAGGCGCGCTTGCCGAGAGCGACTCGGTGCACTTTCCGCTGGTGCTCGGACCCTACGAGGCGAAGGTCGTCGTGGTCGGGCCACTTCCGAGCGGGGTCGCCGCTCCAGAACCCTCTTCGGCGTCTGGCACTCCTCTCGTGGAACTGGGGGGAGACTGGACGTTGGACCTGAACGGCAAACAGGTGACCACGCCGCTGAAATCGTGGGAGGACCTCGGCACGCAATCCTTCGCCGGCCCGGCCACATATCGCAAGCAGTTCACGTCTCCCGCCGCGCCGGCCGGCAAGCGGCTGTTTCTGGAAATCGCCGATGTGCGCGACTACGCGCGGGTCAGGTTGAATGGGAAGGAATTCGAAGCGCACGCCTGGCAACCCTATCGCTGGGACATCACCAGCGCGTTGAAAGCCGGCCCCAATGATCTGGAGATACAGGTGAACGCGACGCCTTCAGGCCGCGGGGGCTCTGGCGGTGCGCCTCCGGCTGCCGCACCCGGCCGAGGCGCCAGGGCGCAAGGCGCTCCGGGAACTACTGCCACGCCGGGCGCGGCTGGCGTATACGGATCCGTCGGCGGAGGAGGGGGCCGCGGCGCGGCGCAGCCGTCGGTTTCCGGCCTGTTGGGCCCGGTTCGCCTGGTGGCGCGCTGAGGTGAGTCCCCGCGACGGGAGAGCGGGGAGCGGCGTGCCTCAGCGGTCAATCCGAATCATGATCTTGTCGAGGGCTGCACGGTCGAACGGGTATCCCAGCCCCGGCTCGGTTGGCGCCAAGACGAACCCGTTCGCGTCGGTCCGAAACTTGTCCCGCATGTAGGGCCGGTCCACGTACTCCCACGGCCACGGCATTTCGAACCAGTAAGTGTTCGGCAGAGCCAACTCCAATTGGAAATGCGCCGCCAGGTCCATCCCGTTGCCCCAGTTGTGCGGCGTACACGGCAGGCCGAATGTGTCGGCCAACTGGCCCACCCGGAACGAACCGGTGATGCCGCCGATGTTGTCCGCGATCAGCCGTACAACGTCCATCGCACCCCGGCGGATGTACTCGCCAAAGTCGTAGACGCTCAGAAGAAACTCTCCCACTTCAATGGGGGTGTCCAAGTTCTTCCGCAACTCAATCAGCGCTTCGATATTCGTCGTCGGAACGGGGTCTTCAAAGGACACGTAGCCGCACTGATCCAGCACCCGCCCAACCTTCAACGCCTCGAAGTAGTTGTAGCGTTGCACCGGGTCGAACAACAGCGTGAAGTCGTCTCCCACCGCCTTGCGGACTTCCTTGATCTCCTCGATGTGGCCCAGGTAGCTCGGGATTTGGCCGCCGGTCCTGCGCTGGCCCCCACCGGGGTGGATTTTATAGGCCTTGAGTCCCGCCGCCTTGGCTTTCAGCGCGTCCGGTCCGAAATCCTCCACATTAGGCAGGTGTTGCGAACTGGCGTAAGCCAACATCCGATCCTTAGTGCCGCCCAGGATCTTGTAGATGGGCCTATTTACCGCCTTGCCCAGAATGTCCCACAGACAGAAATCGCAGATGGCCGCGTGCAAGTTCGGCCCCGCGCCGGAGCTGCCGCCTCGGTTGGCGAAGCCAAAGCCGCCGACAAATGGTCCGCCTCTACCGCCACCACCACCTCTGGCTCCGGCCGGCGCTCCGGTTCCGCCCTGGGCTCCTGCCGTTGCGCCGGCAACCGCACCGCCTCGGGCTCCGGCAGCCGCACCGGCGCCTGCTGCTCCCGCTCCGCCGCGAGCGCCGCCTGCGCCTCCGCCGAGCCCGCTTGCTCGCGCCGGATTGGGGATGTACGCCACGGTGGGAAGAAGGTCAAACAGGTTCTTGCCAACACACGCGGACTTAGCGAAGTCAAGCCACCCCGGAGGGTTCCCCCGGTTGCCCAGGGTGAAGTTGCCCTCAATCCCGCCGGCGGTCACCAGAGAGACGATCTCCCCACTCTCGGAACTATTGAGACGACGGGCATCGCCGATATCGGCTACGTAGACTTTGGCCTCTTTGATGGTGAGGTCCGGCAAGTCGCCGGCCTTAATTGCGGCTGCCTGCGCGGCCAGGTTGACCGGGTGGGCCACGGTCGCCGCTCCCGCCGCCGCCGAAACGCCGAAGAAACTGCGTCGCGATAGTTCATGTCTTGGCATAAGACCTCCTTGTGAAGATTCCATTGCGAAACATGCTCCGCACTCCACCTGGGCAGGCCAGAGCGGAAGTCCCGATCATCCTCTGAGCACGCTCGACTTTTGGTTCCATATCCTGGCCGGAACATCTATCACACGTTGTAGGTAGTGTCAATGCTGGAAGAACTCAACTCGGCCGCAACTCGCCGCCCGCGATCACGGGGACTGTCACCCGGAAAGCTCGATCGCCGCGTAGTTCTTCATGCCGGGAATCTGTACGACAGTGCCGCCGTTCTCCGGCGCCTGCGTAGCCGGACGCGGGGTCTCGTCTCCGATGGTCCACAACTGCGCGGCGCGATACCGGTTACGGAACCAGATGGACACGCGGTCGTCGGCGAGTCGCTGGGCGAAATTGATCACCTGAAAGAGCGCGTGGGTACCATCCCGGGACGCGGTGTAGTTCGAGAGGAAGGCTTCGATATTGTAGAATCGCGTAAGGTCTTCAGCCCGTCCCAGTAGCACTTGGATGTCGCGCGCGACCATGTAGGGGTCCGCCGAATCGCCTTTGACGATCGCGAGTTTGCCTTTTCCGAGCCGGCGGATGTCGATCCTGGGGTGGCTTTGGCCGGCCGGCACGCCGCGTTCACCATGCCAACTCCGGCTGGCGAGCAACACGCCTCCCTGTTGTGTAAAAGCGAGCAGCTTTCGCCGCAGAGCCGGGATCGGAGGTTCTTCGTCCATCGCGACCAGCGCCTTGAAGCTCGCGAGTGAAGCGGATTCAGCCGCCGATTTTTCCAGGATGCGATACGGCAGGTTGCGGCGGCCGATCAGGTTCAGCAGTTCCGAGCCCATCATCTCGTTGGCCCCCGCGAAATCGGAAATGACGCCCACGACGCCCTGTGGCTCCAGAGAGGCCCATCCGCGATGCTTTTCGAAAAAAGCCAGGGCATTTGCGAGTGCTTTCCAGGCTTCCGCGGAGCCCGGGTCCTTCGCGGCCAACCCGGCGCGAAGGTTCTGGTCCAGCGAGACCACCCAGCGGCCGCCAAACGAGACGGCATCGGCCACCGCACGGACGTATGTCTCCGTCGGCACGATGTCGGGAGGTCCTGGAGGATCGCACAGCAGCCACAACGTCTTGGCGGGCGCACGAACACGAGCCAGGCGGAGAAACCAGCCGTTGGAATCGATCCAGGGACTGGCGGTCGGCCCGGACAGCGCTTCGCCGCGTTCCGGCGCCAGGGCAATCGCGGGCCAGACATTGTCTTGGACAACGAGAATCGGCGAAGACGATTGCCAGGGCGTCTTGGCCCGTTCGCAGAGCGGCAGTGCCGGCAGAGCCGCAAGGGGCGCGGCATCTTCAGCGATGACGGCGTCCAAGCCCGCGGATCTGGCGCTGGCGAAAGCGGAAGCGCGGTCACCGCCCCGGACCATCCCCACGAACGCAAGTCCCGCGGCTTTGCCCTTCGCCACCAGCGGCGCGAGAGACTGCTGCCCTTCGGCAGTCCACTCCACCACCAGGCAATTGACCGGCGTGCGGTCGAGAATGGCCAGCATGGAAGCGTCCGGCCATGGCCATCGCATGGGAACCCACCGGTGCATGTCGGCCATCTCAGTTCTGCTTCCGGTCGCCCGGGCGCGGGTTCGGAGAGAGCCTCTGGCGCAACTCCCGCTGTTTTTCACGGAGAGACCGGAAGTCGAAGCTCACCTCCTGGACAGAAGGTCCGATGATCTCAATCCGGCTGAGGTCGCAACTGCCGGCGCCGAGTTGTTCGGCGAGCAGGAACTTATTGTCGCAGCGCTCGAACGGCACGGCGCCGCGCGGCGCGCGGGGATCATAGTTCATGGCGGCCACAGCGACGGCGGCGGTGTTCACCACGTTCGTGCCCGCCATCAGGACGCCGGGTTCCACCGGGGTGCAAGACAGATTTGGGGTCTGCCCCCCAGCCATGGTCTTGATGCCGTCCAGGATGGCGAGGTGAACGGGCCGGGCGGCGCAGAGGTCCGCGACGATGCGCGGGACGCGATAGCCGTCTTCGCGGGGGGAGGCGGGGTCGAGCTCTTCCAAGGCGCCATAAGCTGGCCTTCCAACCCCGCGATGCAATTGCATGATGCGGTCGATGCCGGCCACCAGGTCGTTTTCTTCCCACTTGCCCGCGTAATTCCCATAAACCATGAGGGGCGTCAGACCGAACAGGTTCTTCATGACGGTGGTGACTCCCGTGGTGGGGTGGTCCTTGAACTTGGCGATGCTCACGAAAACGTCGCAGTCCACGTAAGAATGGTTCACGTCGTAAGCCGAATAGAGGAGGCCGCCGCCGGGGACGGGCAAGCGGACGAACTTGCCCGACGGGCCGGGGTAGTTGGTGTTCTCGAACTCGACGCGCGGCGCGGCAGCGACCAGATCCCGCACGCTCCAGTTGGCTTCGAGGAAGAATTCCTGGAACGGAGTGGTCCACGGGATAGGCGCGCACTCCACCAGCCGTATCGTACGCGCCCCGGCCCTGGCCAAGAGGTGCATGGCGGCGGCGAGAAGGTCGGGATGCGGCCAGTGGGTATCGCCGAGCGGAAGGAAACCCAGGCGCACGGTGGATCCGCCGTTGAAATTGAGCTTGATGGCGACGGTCTTCCCCTTGACCAGGCGTCCCAGCCCACCCAGTTTGTCGAACATGCCTTCGAGCACCGGGATCAGTTGCGACGGCTGGTATGACTTACACCGGGCGATAGCCACCGGAGCGGCGGGGGCATTGGCGGCCTTTATCGACAGCCCCATTGCCGCGGCACCCAGGCTGCCGAGTACGCTCCTGCGCGAAAGGTCCGCTGGCATGGCCTACGCCCTCAAATAAGGCTTCAGCAGGTCGAGCGCATCTCTGACGAGCTTCTCGCTCTCCGCCGTAAACGGCCGCGCCGCCGCACGGCCGCCGCCGCCTGCCGCCTGCCCACCGCCGCGTCCCGCCGGGGCGTCGCCGCCGGATCCGCCGCGGCGGCGGGTGTTCTTGAAAACCCCGCGCGCCACCAGAATGTACTTTTGAGGCGCGCCGGCGGTTTGAACGACGCTGTTGAAACACAGCACCCGGCCGAACATGTCGAAGGCCTCCGAGCGCTTGCCTGCGTACCACAGATCGAATGCCTGCGCATAGATGTCGGCCAAATCGGTGGTGGGGCAGTAGCCCTGCGCGCCCAGCATCAGCTCATTGATCATATTGCGGACGCCGTTGCCGGTGAAGACCTTCACGCCGTCGTTGGTCTTGGCGCGGATCTCGGTGATGCGCGCCAGCGTATCGCCCGCTTCGTCCTTGATCTGCCGGAACGTGGGAATTTCTTTGTACATGCGGACGATCAGATCGATACTCATGGGGAACGGCTGGCTCTGCACGAAGAGCGGAAGCCCGGTGGCAGCGCCGATCTGCTTGTAGTAATCGAACAGAGCGTTTTCGTCCGTCACGTTGGCCGGGGGAAGCGAACAGATCGCATCCGCGCCGGCTTTTTCCGCGTGCTTCACGTATTCCAGCACAGTGGGTGTGTCGGGGCCCTGGACACCGATGACAATGGCAGTCTTGCCACCTTTGCCGGCCATGGTCATGGCTTCGGCTCCGTCGAGGCGCTCCTTCTTCGAAAGCGTGGTCCACTCGCTCGCGATCTGCGGCCAGATGACTCCGTGCACGCCTCCCCGATTGAGGAATTTGACCTGCGCCGCCAGGCACTCCAAGTCCAACTCGTTCGCGTCGGTGAACGGCGACGCCCCAATGGGGAAGAGCCCACGCATAGGTTTCGCGCCGGGCTGGTCCGCTGCCGGCAAGCGGCCGAGCGCTAAGACGCCCGCGCCTACAGCCTGCAAAAATTGCCGCCTGCCACGCGCAGGCACGGTGATCGATGGCATAACCAAGACTCCTCTCAAACCCGTTTTAGAGAAACCTCCCAGACACAAACCAGGCGGCCCGCCCAGCCGGCACTCCACGGCGAGCATGTCGATGTGAGCGCCGGGGTGCGAGGGTTGCCGCGCCAGCGCCGAAAACGGCGAGGCGATACCGTCCGTTTGAACATGCGACGCTGCTTGAGAAAACCACTGTCGGATCACTATATCATTCTGGGAGTCCGGCTCGGCTAGCGATACCGATAGAGCTTCACACGCTGGATGCCGCGGTCGGGGGCGGAAAGGCGCACGCCGCTGCCGGACTGGCCCATGTCGGCGACCGTGGCGATGTCATAGCGGAGCACGGAATCGTCTCCAGCCAGATAGCGCGTGACCACCCATTTGCCGTTTTCGAAATGGCCGTTTTCCTGGCGGGCGATGCCGGCGATGGGTGGGCCGGACGTGTTGGGCGTGAAGGTGATCTGCAGGTTGTTGCCGGCCAGCAGGTATTCGTCCGGACCGGTCGCCATGAAGATGCCGTAGCCGGTCACGTCGGGCACCACGGCTGGCGTGCGGCGATTGCGCGGCAGTCCCACGTTGAGGATGTAGTCGCCAAGCTTTACCTGCCGGTCGGGATTCTGCCGATTGAGCGACGCGGCCGCGATCGTGCCCTTCGATTGGTGCTCCAGAATGGACGGGGCCAACTGCGCGAGTGTCTTGTATGCCACGGAGAACGGCAATGCCTCGACATCAGGCGGTGGCTGCGAACCGGCGGGCTGCGCCCCATCGGGGCCGAACCCCATGAGGCGCGCGACGTTGTCGATCCCGAAGGGCGAGTAGCCGATGGCGCGGTGCTGACCGATGGCGTAGAAAGCGTTGGCGGCGCCGCGCGTGTCGCCGGCCGATTCGGGAACGAAGATCGGGTTGCCGGAGCGGCCGTAGCGCGCCACGATGCCGGTGAAATCGGGCAGGTAGATGTCCGGGCAGAGCAGGTCGATCTGCGGCGCGCCGGCGCGCCAGATATCGTGCATGTGGTCTTGCGGGCCGCCGCTGGGATAATCGCCGGGGCCCTTGTCCTCGGGCTGCACAATCCAGGCGTTGACGAACATGGGGATGGCGTATTCCTTCTTGCCGGCCTCGGTTACCGCGTTGATGTAGCGGGCATAATTCCAGCCCATGAAGATCTCGTCGGCCTTGGCGCCCTCGCCGAAAACCTCTTCCCACGTTCCGGAAGTCCTGGCGCCCGCGGCGTCCCACACCTGCTTGAACTCCGGCAGGAGTTCCAGCTTGTGTTTCGCCAGATAGTCCAGCAGTTCCTTGGGCACCGGTTTGGCGAAGGCTTCATTGGCGGCCGGGGAGCGATCGCGAGAGTCGCCCAGCACGCCGACCTCATTTTGCACCTGGACCATAATCACGCGGTGAGAGCGATCCACCTCGCGCGTGTGGCGCATCAGGGCGGCGAAAGCACGCGCGTCGGCCTGCATGTTGTTCTGGCTCAGGGTGGAGAGCCCGTTCTTCCAACTGGCGAACCAGATCCACACGGTGCGAACGTTATTCTGGCGGGCGCTCTCGATGAGCTGATCGACCAGGCGGAAATCGTATTTGCCCTCCTCGGGCTCGATCCAGTCCCACGAGATGCCGGTCAAGACGGTGTTCATGTGGACTTTGTTGGCGAGCATCGGCCACACCACTTTCATGCGCTCGGTGTCCGAGGACACGGTGTTGCTGAGTTCACCGCCGAGTACGAGGAAGGGTTTGCCATCCACTATCAATTGCGTGGCCTGGCCGCGTCTTTCAAGATGCGGAATCGCGCCCACCGCGGGTTTGCTCTGTGCGCGCGCCACCAGGGCCAGGGAGCACAGTAGCAATGGGCAGGCGAGGAACCTTACGTTGAACATGTTTTTCTCTTTCCGAGTCTCATTTCACCGAAACGCCCCATACGTTGGCGTGGCGCGATCTGCCGGCGGGGCCCTCCACTTCGAGGATGGTAGTGTAGTCCCGGCCGGCTTTGTACTGGTGCACGGGATTCTGTTCGCTGGACGTGGAGCCGTCCCCGAAGTCCCATTTCCACACTGTGACCTTACCTTCGGATTCGTCCTGGAAGGCCACCAGCCGGCGATCCATATCCGCCACCTTGTACGACCATTTCGCCTGGATAGCTTTCTGGAAGTTCGGTTCCAGCGGCATCAGCCGGAAGCCCACCAGATCGCTGGCATTTCCGAACATGGTTTGCTTGTGGGAGAGGTTCCAGAAGCCCACGCGATTGCGCGTGCTGACGTCGTCGTAATCGATCACGCTCCAGGAGAGGCCGAT
>JADGNT010000687.1 GCA_017883345.1 Candidatus Solibacter sp.
GCGGCCACGTCGTCGACGGAGTGATGGTCCCAGCGCACGCCCGCGGTGAAGTGCAACCGCCCGGCCCAGGGCATCCAGGATTGCTGCACGTAACCGCCCTCGCGGAGGGCCGTGCCGTCGGCATGATCGAGCAGGCGGGGCAGCGGCGTATTGGTCTGATACTGGTCGCTGAAACCGTTGCTGCGCAGGCGGCGCAAACTCCAGCCCGCATCCAGCGGCGTCTGCTTGTTCCACATCCAGGTGGCGTCCGTGTTCCAGGCCCACTCGCCGTAATAGCCCGCGCCCAGCGGCAGTTTGGTGGGGTTGTAATTATCGAACTTCTCGCGCATCCACGCGGCGTGGCTCACAATCAGCAACTTTTCGCTCGGCGTGTAGCGCCAGCCAAGGTTACCGAGCGTATAGTGATAGCCGGCGGTGACGAGCGCGTTGATGCCCAGGTTGGACGTCACGTTGCGGTTGAGGGCGGAGTAGCTTTCCAGCACGTAGAGCGTGATGTTGTTCTTGGGCGTGAGGTCGTAACTGACGCGCCCTTGCACGTCCTCGAAGCCGAAGATGAAGGAGGTGTCGGGGAAAGTGCGCTGGAAGATGTATTGCAGATAGCTCTTGCGCGCGCCGACCATCCAGGAGCCGCGCGCCATTGCTTGTTTTTTGCCCGCGACGGGCCGCCCGCCGAGCGGCCCTTCCGCCATGACGCCGGCATTAGACGCGCTGGCCGCGACGCGGAAGGTATTGCCGGTGCGGCTGCCATCGCGCGTGTGGACGTCGAGCACGGCCGCCGAGCGGTCCTGGTAGCGCACCGGGAAGGCGCCCTCGTGCAGTTCCAGTTCCTCCACCATGTCGCCATTGAAGGCGGTGGCGGAGCCCGAGACCTGCTGGCCCTGCAGCATATGAAACGGAGCGTGCAGCAGAACCCCATCCAGGTAGAGCCCGATGCGGCTGAAATCCGCGCCGCGCACGGAGAAGCGGGCGTCGAAATCGTTGTTCGAACTGACACCGGGCAACCCCTGGACGGAGCGCAGCGGATCGTCGGCGAGTACGCTGGCGAGGTTCTTGGCGTCGTTGCCGCCGAGCACGAGCGTGGACGGGCTATCCTGGCGCGCCGGTTCAAAGGGGCTGGCCTGCACCTCCACGGAGTCGGTGCGGCGGAAGGTCTCGGGACTGAGAATGACTTCAAAGTCCTGGGTCTCGCCCGCGTCCAAGTGAAAAGATTTCTTCAGCAGGTGGTAGCCGACGGTGGAAACGTTCAGCACGTAATCGCCCGCCGCGACACCGGTGATGCGGAAGCGGCCGGCGGAATCGGTAGTGGCGCGGTAGGCGCCTCCCACCAGTTGCACGACGACGCTAGAGAGCGCTTCGCCGCCGCGCGCGTCCACCACGGAGCCGCGCACTTCGGCGACAGGCTGGGCGTGCAATACGGCAGCCGCCAGCAACAGGAAACCGATCTCTTTCACTGGGGATGATGATAGCAATTTGCGGCCCGAGGGACCTTCCTGGTACGCTTTCCTCCGGAATCGGCAAAAAGTACCAGAGGCAGGTGGCCGGCAGCCCCGCGTGGAGCGGATTTGGGCGAAAAGTCCCATGACGCACCTGTTACCAGCAGCCCTGGTAGAGGGAACGCGTTCGTGATGAAATCGAGACGTGAACTGGGATGCAATCTTGCTGGCGCTGCTGGCGATCGCGGATATGGCGCTGCTCGCGTACCTGCGCGGGCGGCACGCACGGTGCGTCCAAAGGGAACGCATCACGGCGAGCCTGCGTATGGCGATTCGTCTGGAAAACGGCGTCGAGGCGCTGCCCGCGAAGCGCCGGTTGCTGCGCGCGAGTTAGGGTCGGCCGGCGGCGGGAATGCCCAAGCGGCTTTGTTGCCGGATGGTACAAGTGGTTTCCTTTTGTTTGGGTTGGGAGGGAAAATGGGTTCGTTTGGTGTTTTGCTGGTAGGGACGCCAAAGGGCGTCGCCGGGGTTGGATAAACGAGAGCTTCATGCCGGCTCCATTGTAGCTCGGGGAAAAGGGGTGGCTGGAGGTAAGGCGTGTGTTTTCAATGAAGAATTGGGAAATGTTGGTGTGACTGGGGGCGGCGGGGCCCGACGGATACCGGGCACGGCGAGAACCAGGCGCTGAGGATTTCGACAGGTCTGTTGGGATGGGATTGCGGGAAGGGATGAGGATCTGCTCCGGCTGGTGTGGGGAGCACCTGGCCCGGAGAGCGACGGAAAACGGGGCTGGCGACCCGTTCGAACTGATCGCCCCGCCCGATGAAGGGCCGTCTCAGTTCGTCGTCCGGCACCGGCCCCTGAGGCTCATCGAGGCCATCTGGCAACGCTTCGCCGAAGAGATTCCAGTGGAGCCGTAGGTGAACCCCGTCATCTCCCCAGCTACCCCGTAGCTCGCCGTCGCCACCGTCGTCATATTTCCGTACTGGTCGGGGGCCTGCATCCCGCCCAACCGCCCGTTGGCATCATACTGGAACGTGTGGGTTTGCGGGTACAGCGGCGGTCCGTAGCCGATCCCTGTCATCCGCCCTTCATTATCCCAAGTACACTCGGGTCGCAAGTATGGGCTCTGTTTCGCGATGCCGACTTATCGGGGAGTAATCCGGCTAGGGTTCCACCACTGCTAGCCCTTCGACTGCCTGGAAGTCGCTATCGCGGCTAACGAGCGTCGCGTCAATAGCCAGTGTGGTTGCAGCAATCCACAGGTCGTTCTCATCGAGCGGAAGCCCGCGGCGCTGTTGAGAAGCCTTGACATTTGCATACCGATCACCGGCTGCCGATGGGATCGGCTCACACGGCAAAACGGCGAACAGGCTCAGCGCTTTCCCTTCCAGTTCGCTTCGGCGCCGTCCCGGAGCCAGCCGCTCCAAACCGAACAGGATTTCGCCGCGAGTGATTGTACAGATTACAACACGATCATCCGGTCCGATCGATGAAAGCCAGGACGCCATCCGCAAATCCGCCCGCATCAGAGCGCTGATCGCGTTCGTATCGAGAAGATAGATCACTGTGGATCAGTCCGAAAAGAGGTCACGTGCCCGGACCGGAAGCCGGCCGGCAGCGATGAGGGCATCGAGTTCCTCGACGTCCGCAGCCGTTGGGTGGGGTGCTTCCTGCATCGCGCGCAGGACCGCGGCTGGGGATCCGGCACGACGTTCGGGGATGTCTTCGACGAGCGAAATCAACCGCTCCAGGGCCAGTTGTTGGATGCTCTTGCGCTGTGCTGCTGCGATTCCCTCAAGGCTCCGCGCAAGGTCGTCCGGCATTTCGATATTCAGGTTTGCCATCGGCCCGCACTCCTCTACCCCATTGTAACCGCAGCGGGAGACGGTGCCAAGCCGACATATCGGTACCTACCGTGGAGAGGCAGCTTTCTCCGAGTGGGCGACGATCCGGTCTGGCGGGTTTCTAGTTTCCTGTTTGGAGGCGCGCTTGCGAATTATATCCAGTTGGATATAATTGAGTCATGCGGCCGCTGCGTTTCCTTGGTGATTCGCTCAAGTGCCTGCGAGAC
>JADGNT010000688.1 GCA_017883345.1 Candidatus Solibacter sp.
GGGCTTCGAACCGCGCACGCACAAGACTGGCACGACGCGAAGAACTCGGCATCAAGGCGCAGACGCGGGTTGAAAATGTAGAAACTCCAGATCCGAGCGCAGCTCGGACTGAGCAAGCTTGTCTTTGCTTTTCTCTCCGTTTTCCTCCCTTGGTGGGGCAGGCTTCAGCCTAATGCCGCATACTTTTTGCCAAAGCTGCGAATCCTGCCGAAATTGTGGGGCGGACCCCATGGTTCGCGCGGGTCCCCCTGGACCCGCTTTTCGCCAACGAAATCAGCATCATCCACACTGCGGCGAGCCGACGGGGGCGTCGTCCCCAGTGGGGACCCCAGGACCGGGGGTCCGCCCCACAATCAATGCAGACTATGCGGTACTGGGAAAAGTATGCGGCATTGGGCTTCAGCCGCCTGGAAGGCTGCTCCACGGAGGGATTCACAGCTTCCTCCGGAAGAAATCGACCGCCGCATGGTAACCGCGCAGCCAGGAGGCATGCCGCAGGAAGCCGTGGATCTCGTCGGGCAGGATGAGCTGCTCGAAATACACACCCTGCTGGCGGAGCGCATTCGCGAGCGTGATGGTCTCGCTGAAGTTGACGTTGCGATCGTCGTCGCCGTGAATCAGCAGCACCGGGGAGCGCCACGTCCGCACGCTCGCCATGGGCGACGATTCAAACGCCGTGCGCGCGGCGTCGGCATTCCCGGTCATGCGCGTACTCCAATCGTGGACGCCGTGGAAATCCACGCCGGCGGCGAACAGGCTGGAAGCGCGCGCCAGTCCAAGCGCGGTCAGGTAGCCGCCGTACGACCCGCCCCACAGGCCGATGTGCGCCGCGTCGACATCGGCGCGCGTGCGCAGGTAGAGCCCGGCGCCCTCCACGTCGTTAAACTCGCTGGCGCCGCTCGCGCCATAGTTGATGGCCTCGCGGAAGTTGAGCCCGTAGCCGATGCCGCTGCGGTAGTTGATGGAGAGCACGACGTACCCTTGGCTGGCCAGATACTGGTTCATGCCGTAAGCGTTGTTGTAGTAATCCATGTAGTGCCAGCCGAGCAGCATCTGGCGCCGCGATCCGCCGTGCATGAAGACCAGGGCGGGATGCTTTGCGCCGGGCGCACCGCCGGGCGGCAGAAAAAGCTGGGCATGGACCGGCATGCCGTCGCTCGCGGTGTAGACGACCTGTTGGGGGACAACCAGATCGTCCGCCGGGAAATCGGCGGGGATGGTCTCCGGGGCGATGTCGCGGCTAATTGTGCCCAACTGGATGGTGGCGCGCGCGGGACGCCTGGCATCGCCGCGGATGTATGCGAGGCCGCCATTCACCAGCACCGGCGACCATTCCAGTGCGGCGCCGTTCGTCACCGCGGCCGCGGGATGTCCTCCGGCGCTGTTCACCCGCCAGATGTGGCGACGGTCGATATCAGTCGGGTCGGATGTCACCTGGTTCGAGGAGTAGACGATCTCGCTAGCGTCCTCCGAGTAGGAGACGTGCTCCACTTCGAACTCGCCGGGCGTGAGCAGGATTGGGGCGCCACCCTCCGCGGCGACGGAGTAGAGGTGCGTCCAACCATCGCGTTCCCACGGAAAGACGATGCGGTTGACCGCGGTCCAGACCAGTTGGTCCTCGGCGACCACCGCGCGAAAGACGCTGCCCGCGCCCGGCTGGGCGATCCAGACCTGGTGGCCGGCGCCGTCTGAGACGCTGGCGACGCGGATCGCCCACGGATCTCCTGTGCGCCGTCCGCCGCGCCCGCCGCCACCGCCGCCGCCCCCGCCCCCGCCGCTGGTCATGCGGGTGAAGGCGACCTGCTTGCCGTCGGGCGACCAGGTGGGGTTGGCATCGCGATCCACGCTGGGGTCCAGGTAGCTCAGCGACTTGGACGCGAAATCGTACACCGCGATAAAGCTGTGATTAGTGCGGTCGCTCACGTAGGCGAGCTTGCTCCCGTCGGGCGACCAGCGGATCTGCCCCGCGGTGACGCCGGAGCGAGCCTGAATCAGCAGCGAGGCCGCGCCCGCGCCAGAGAGCGGCGCAATCCAGATCTGCCCGCCCAACAGGTAGGCAACCCGGTCGCCCTTCGGCGACACCACGGGCGTTTGTCCGGCGCCGATCTTGCGCGGCGCTTCACCGGGGGCGGCGATCCAGATGGATTGATCGACGCCGGCGGGGTCCGCCATTGGGTTGGGGTCCGGCCGTCCGAGGAATTCCAGGTCGCCGCCGCGCACGTAGATCACGGCTTTGGCGTCGGGGGTCCAGCGCAGTTGGCCCACATCCTGGCCATCATCCTGGGTGTAGTTGGTGAGGCGCACACCCTTAAAGTCGGGGGCGGCGGCGGTCCATACGTTGCGCGCGCCGCGTTCGTTGAGCAGCCACGCCACCTTGCCGCCGCCGGGCGCGGCAATCAGTTCGTAGGGAAATGGCGCCGAGAGCACCTGTTCCAAGGTGAAGCTCTTGGCCAATGCCAGAGATGCCAGCAAAACACCGGCGAGCAGAGAGCGTTTCATGTTGAACCAGTCTACTCCAGCGGACAACTCGGGCGTGCTATGCTTTTTTACTAGCGAGGGCTTCGCTCCTGTGGACTTTCCCGCCAATTTCAAGCTTCTTGTAACGCCGACCTTCGGCAGGCACGTCCCTATACTTATCGCTATGTGCCGCTGACGTGGACTCATGTTCGAACTCCTCTTCAAATATCCGGCCAGCATTTTCCATAAGGGCCAGTTCGTTTTCCTGACGCCGTGGCCGGTCTGGGCGCTGGCGATTGCCATTCTGGCCGCGGCCGGGGCCCTCTTCTGGCACGTGCGCCGCAATCACGGCATGCTCTCGGGAGCCCGCCCGCTGGCCATTTGGCTGCTCGAAAGCGGTTTGATCGCCCTCATCCTCTTTCTGCTCTGGCACCCCGCGCTGAGCATCGCCACCCTGCGCCCCCAACAGAACGTGGTGGCGGTTTTGGTGGACGATTCGCGCAGCATGTCGATCGGCGATTCATCCGGAACGCGCGAGGCGGCGGCACAATCCACGCTCAATTCCGGGATGCTCAAAGGGCTCAGCGACCGCTTCCAGGTAAGACTTTACAAATTTGGCCGCGAGCCGGAGCGGATTCAGAAACCCGACCAGCTCACGGCGACCGCCCCGGCCTCCCGCCTGGGCGACACCCTGGAGCGCGTCCTGGCCGAATCCTCCTCGTTACCGCTGGGCGCGATCGTCATGTTGAGCGATGGCGCGGACAACGCGGGCGGCATCGACCTGGCCACCATCGCCGCGATTCGACGGCAACGCATTCCCATCCACACCATCGGCTTCGGCAAGGAGCATCCCGATAAAGACGTCGAAATCACCGACGCCGTGGTGCCGGCGCGCGCCCTGCCCGATTCCAAGTTGACGGCTACCGTCACCCTGCAAAGCTGGGGACTCTCCGGCGTCAAGAGCAAGCTGACCGTGCGCGAAAGCGGCAAGGTGCTGGTCTCCCAGGACATCACATTCAAAGAGAACGGACAGTTGCAGCCGGA
>JADGNT010000689.1 GCA_017883345.1 Candidatus Solibacter sp.
CGTAGGCGCCGGGCTTCATGATTTCGCCCTGGATGTAGAACTTCTTGCTGTTGATGGCATTCACGGAAACGCTCACGTCGGGATCGACGATATACTTCTTGAGCTTCTCCTTGATGGTATCGCTCAACTCCAGGGGGGTGAAGCCGAGGGCCATGACTTCGCCGATGAAATTCAGGGTGATCTTGCCGTCGGGG
This sequence comes from Candidatus Solibacter sp., assembly GCA_017883345.1. GTDB lineage: Bacteria > Acidobacteriota > Terriglobia > Bryobacterales > Bryobacteraceae > Solibacter. Next base: position 195 of record JADGNT010000689.1, read on the forward strand.
CGGATCATGTGCGAACCACTGAATTCGGGGCCGTTGTAGACGTTAATCGCGATCATGTCCTCGGCGCCGAGGATGTAGGGGTGATCGTCGATCGACAGACCCTTGAGCGCCTTGAGCACCTGAGGATCGCGTGCGGGGGCGGGGGCGGCTAATTTTGCGGGGTCGATCGCCGGCAGCCCGATCGCCGGCGGCTTGGTTGCCGGGGCGCCTTGGGCCGGAGGTTTGGCGGCGGGATCGGCAGCCGGGGCGCCCGCGGCGGAAGGCGCAACCGGGGGTTGCAGCGTGCATGGTGTGCTGCCCGTGGTCGAAATCGCGCCCGCCGAGTCCGTCACCTGAACCGTGTAGGAGAAAGTGCCGTCGGTGGTAGGCGTGCCGCTAATCGCCCCGCTGGCCGGATGGAGCGCCATGCCGGCCGGCAGGGCGCCGCCGGTGATGGCAAACTGATACGCGCCGGTGCCACCCGAAGCCACTACCGAGGAGTTGTACGCCACCCCCAACTGGATGGTGGTCCCCGGAGCACACAGGACCGACAGCGGCGGGTCCGTGGGTTTCTGCTGGCTCCGCGGCTGCTCAGTGATCGGTTTCGAAGGATCCTGTGGAGGTGCGGCGGTCGAAATGACCGCCAATAAAACCGATAGGATCGCCGTTTTCATGAATGTACCTCTGAGACACCCTCGACGGGTAGCTGCGGCCTGCATTTCCCGGTGACAGCGCAAATGCTACTCACTGCTTCTTTAGTGTACAGCATTCCGCGGCCAGTTCATGCTGGTTCTAGGACTGCAATTGGTACCAATTCGAATGCTACGCGCTGCCGCCTATATCCTAGCAGGACAAGGGGGTACGGGGCTAGGGGAGACACCTGGCTGTTCCGTGCCTACCCCAGTACTGGGCCAGGCGGATACACTTCTGCATAGTGTGTTTCTCCCAAAAAGCGGATCGGTTTCCGGGAACGCCTTGTAAGTTATAGAAAATTCAAATAATCTGGTTGTAGAACTCTAATTTTGCCGCGGCATCAAACGTGCTCCGGTGATCTCGGGTTATGGTCTCGCTCTGACGGCGCCGGCGGCCACTATGTTCCAGGAACTCAAGTTCCAATTATCCACCGCAATCCTCACCATCCTCACGCTTGCGGCCGGGGTGTCTGCGTTCATCAACTTTCAGCAGCAGAACCATTTCCGGCTTCCGGAAGACGGGGTGATCTGGGTAGACCGGCAGGGCAGCGTGGAAGCGCTTTACGTGAAACCGGGGAGTCCGGGCCTGAATGCCGGAATCCACCGCGCCGACCGCCTGCTGGACATCAACGGGGTCAAGATCGAGCAGGCCACCGATGTGGCCAAGGTATTGGTACGGATCGGCGCGTGGAGCCGGGCGAAGTACCGGTTGCAGAGCCGCGGCGTGGAACTGACGGCAACCCTGGTGGTGGCCGAGCAGCCGTTGGACCGGGCGATCCTGTACCAGTACGCGGTGGGGACCGCGTACCTCATCATCGGGCTGTTCGTCTACTTCCGGCGGGGCAGCGCGCAGAAGGCCCGGCACTTTTATGTTCTGTGCCTGGCCAGCTTCATCTCCCTGTGCTTTCACTACACCGGCTATCTCGACGTTTTCGACAAGGTGATCTATTTCGGGAACCTGGTGGCGGGGCTGCTGGCGCCCACCCTTTTTCTGCATTTCTGCCTGGCGTTTCCGGAGCCGCGGCCGTGGTTCCGCGGGACCGCGCGGGCGATTCTGCTGTACCTGCCGGCGGCCTTGATGTTCCTGGCGTTCGTGGCCTTCAGCTCCGGCGCCATGAAGATCTCCGTGCCGCTGCTGGAACTGCGCTGGATGCTCGACCGGGCGTGGATGGTGGCGTGGACCCTGCCCTACCTGATCGGGGCGCTGGTTCTGTCCGCCGAATACAACCGGACCGAAGACATGGTGGTGCGCCAGCAGTTGAAGTGGCTGCGCAACGGAGCGTTTTGCGGGATCCTGCCATTCGCCGCGTTCTACGTATTGCCATACGTGTTGGGCGCGGTGCCGAATTCGTACATGAAGATGAGCGTGCTCAGCGTGATGCTGATTCCGCTCACCCTGGCCTACGCGATTGTGCGCTACCGGCTGATGGACGTGGACATCATCTTCCGGCGCGGGTATGCTTACACTCTGGCGACGCTGTGCGTGCTGGCGGCGTTTTATGCCATCGTCTTCTCGCTGGGCAGCCTGGTGAAGCAGTTCTTCACGGACTTGGGCAACACCGGGCTGATGACGGTGATGCTGATCACGGCGTTCCTCTTCCAACCCATCCGCAACTGGATACAGGAGCGGCTGGACCGGCATTTCTACCGCGACCGCTACGACTACCGGCGGACCCTGGTGGAGTTCGCCCGGGAGCTGAGTTCGGAAACCGACCTGGACACCACGTTGTCGATCGTCGGCGAGCGCTTGCTCGAAACCCTCGGCATCAAACACCTGGTGTTTTTCCTCTCCCAGGAGGGCGCAGAGGGAACCGTGTTCCGCCTCGAGAAGGCGATGGGGTCCAACCCGCGGTTGGCCGCCGTCAACCCCGGCGAACTGGACCTCAGCTTCCTCAACTGGGAACTGCCGGAACCGTACCTGTTTTTCGAACGCACGCGACATCAACTGGATGCGGTTTCGCGCGCCTGGCCTCTCCCGGTGCGCAAGACCATCGCCGATCTGGATCTGACCTACTACCTGCCGTGCACCGTGCGCGGGCACACCATCGCCTACATCGGGCTGAGCCGCACATCGGACGGTGAGTACCTGTCCAGCGTCGACGTGGAGCTGATGGTCACGCTGGCGGGTTATGTCGCCATCGCCATTGAGAATGCCACGCTCTACCGATCGCTGCAACTCAAGGTGGAGGAGTACGAGCGGCTCAAGGAATTCAGCGAGAACATCGTGGAATCGATCAACGTGGGAATTCTCGCCGCCGACCTGGAAGACCGGGTGGAGAGCTGGAACACACAGATCGAGCAGCTCACCGGAATCACCCGCGAGCAGGCCCTCGGGAAGAAGCTTTCGGAACTGTTCCCGGCGGCGCTCTCCGAGCAGTTCGACCGGGTACGCGGGGAGATCGGGATCCATCACATCTACAAATTCGTGCTGAAACCGGCGGCGGCCGTGGTGGTGGCGATCGGCAACGGCCATGGCAACGGACACGCTCCGGCGGCGCGGCTCAACGAGGCGACGCTGAACATCGCGATCACCCCGCTGGTATCGAAAGACCAGGAGCGGATCGGGCGTCTGATCATCATCGACGACGTGACCGACCGCGCCGAGCTGGAGCAGCGCCTGGTGCAGGCGGATAAG
>JADGNT010000690.1 GCA_017883345.1 Candidatus Solibacter sp.
AGGACGACCTGCTGACCATCTCCGCCGAGCGCGGCGACAAGAAATATCGCAAGGAGGTGCTGCTGCCGGCGAGCACTACCAGGGAGAAGACGCACGTCACTTGCAATAACGGGGTAGTCGAAATCAGGTGTCTGCGTTGAAACCTCCGAAGGTGGGAGAAGGTCGCACCGAGGTCCCCGTTCTCAAGCTCAAAGTCACCGAGGCGCTGAGCCAGGATGTCGGGCGGGGAATCGCCCGCATGGGTCCGGAAGACCTCGAGAAACTGCAACTCGCCATCGGGGACATGGTGGAAGTTACCGGCAAGCGCGCGACCGTCTGCAAGGCGATGCCCGCCCACAAGGAACTCCGTGGGCAATCGCGCCTCCAGATCGACGGGCTGGTGCGCGAAAACGCCGGAACCGGGCTCGACGAGTTCGTCATGGTGCGCAAGACCAGTTGCCGTCCGGCCGACAGCGTCGTGCTGGCCCCGGCCAACGTCCGGCCTTCCGAGCGCGACATGGATTATATTGGCAATTTGCTCGACGGCCTGCCGGTACAGGCGGGAACCCGCATCCGCGCCACGCTCTTCGGCGGGCGGTCGGCCGACTTCCGGGTGGAGAGCACCACGCCGAAAGGCCCGGTACTGATCAATCCCACCACCCAACTGGTCATCGGGAAGCCGCAGCAGTCCGAGGAAGCGGCCGCGCGCTCCACCTCTTACGAGGACATCGGCGGGTTGAAACCGCAACTCCAGCGCATCCGGGAAATGATCGAATTGCCGCTGCGCTATCCGGAGGTCTTCGAGCGGCTGGGCATCGGCGCCCCCAAGGGCGTGCTGCTGTATGGTCCGCCCGGCTGCGGAAAGACTTTGATCGCGCGCGCGATCGCGCATGAAACCGAGGCCAACTTCTACGCGGTGAGCGGTCCGGAGATCATCCACAAGTTCTACGGCGAAAGCGAAGCCCATCTGAGGAAGATCTTCGAGGAGGCTACGCAGAAGGGCCCTAGCATCATTTTTCTGGATGAGATCGACGCGATTGCGCCACGGCGCGAGAACGTGGTGGGGGAAGTCGAAAAACGGGTCGTGGCGCAACTGCTGGCACTGATGGACGGGCTCGCCAAGCGGAAGCAATTGATCGTGATCGCCGCCACGAACCTGCCCAACCTGCTCGATCCGGCCTTGCGGAGGCCGGGGCGGTTTGACCGCGAGATTGCGATCCCCATTCCGGACCGCAACGGGCGCGAGGAGATTCTTTCCGTTCATAGCCGGGGCATGCCGCTGGCCGAAGACGTGGCCATGGGTCGCGTGGCCGAGATCACCCATGGCTTTGTGGGGGCCGATCTGGAAGCGCTCTGCCGCGAGGCGGCTATGCTTTGCCTGCGCCGGATCATGCCCGACATCGATTTCGCGATGGCGCGCATCCCTTACGAACAACTGGCCAAGCTCGAGATCCGGATGGATGATTTCATGGATGCCTTACGAGAGGTGGAGCCCTCCGCAACGCGCGAGGTGTTCGTGGAGGTGCCCAACGTCCGCTGGGAGGATGTGGGCGGCCTCGCGCAGGTGAAGCAGCAGTTGCTCGAAGCGGTGGAGTGGCCGCTGCAGTATGCGGACCTGTTCACCAAAGCCTGCATCCGTCCGCCCAAAGGGATTCTTCTGGTTGGGCCGCCGGGTTGCGGGAAGACGATGCTCGCCAAGGCCATCGCCACCGAAAGCCAGGTCAACTTCATTTCCGTAAAAGGTCCGGCGCTGATCTCCAAGTATGTGGGCGAGTCGGAAAAAGGCGTGCGCGACATGTTCCGGAAAGCCAAGCAGGCGGCGCCGTGCATTATTTTCTTTGACGAGATCGATGCGATGGTGCCGGCACGCAGCGCCGGCGGCTCCGATGCGCACGTCGCCGAGCGCGTGCTCAGCCAGTTCCTCACCGAACTCGATGGCGTCGAGGAGTTGAAGGGGGTGCTTCTACTGGGCGCGACCAACCGGATGGACATGCTCGATCCGGCCATCCTGCGGCCAGGGCGCTTTGACGAGATCGTCGATATCCCCTTGCCCGATGAGGAGAGCCGCCGCCTGATCTTTGAGGTCCATCTGCGCGACAAGCCCCTGGCGCCGGGGATCAGTACCAGCCACCTCGCCGCCGACACGGATGGTTTTAGCGGGGCCGAGATCCAGGCCTTGTGCACCCGGGCAGCGCTACGCGCGGTGCGGCGCGCTGTGGCAGACAGAATCGCCAACCCGGGGGACGAGGCAGAAGTGATCGTGGGGCCCGAAGATCTGGAAACGGCTCTGAAAGAAGCCCGAGTGAATGACTAACAGCGGGACTGCATATTATTTGTATTGCCTGACGCCCGGCGGATGCGGCATCCAAGCCTCCGGGATCGGGGTGGATGGGCAACGTCCCGTCTCGGTGCGCGCTTGCGGGGAAATTGGCGCAGTCTTCAGTGAAGTGGAGGTGGCGGAGTTCTGCGGCGAATCTTCAGAAGCGCGCTTACAGGATCTGGCCTGGCTGGGACCGCGGGTCTGCCGCCATGAAGCGGTGATCGAGCAACTGATGAGCCGGGCGCCCGTGCTGCCGGCGCGTTTCGCCACCCTGTTCACTTCGGTCGATAGCTTGCAGCAGTCGGTTCGCGCGCACCGGGAGGCCATTACCGGATTCTTCGCTCAGCTCGGCGACCAACAGGAGTGGGCTGTCAAAGGGCTGCTCGATCGCGCCGGCGCACTGAGCGGGCTGGGCATGTCCCTTCAGGCCGCGCCGCAAGAGCCGGCCCCGGCCACTTCCCCGGGGGCCCGATATTTCCAGGAGAAGCGTATCCAGGCCCGCTGCGAACGGGATCTCAACCTCCGGCTGAAAGAGTTTTGCCGGCGGGCGGCGGCGGCACTGGGACAGCAGTCCGGCGCTTTCCGGGAGCGCAAGGTACTGGTGCCGGTCGCGGTGGGATCCGACGCCGAGGTCGTATTGAACTGGGCCTTCCTCCTCTCGCCGGCAGCGCTCGTGGATTTCCGCGCCCGGCTGGATCGCTTCAATGGCGGGGAAGCGTTTCCCGGCTTGATGCTGACGCTTACCGGTCCGTGGCCGCCCTATAGTTTTGCTCCGGATCTTTCCGCTGGCGCGAAGCCATGAAGTACCTTCTTTACTGCATCGTCCAGCCAGATCTGGAGGCGGCTCCTCTGCAGCCGGGAATCGGTGTTGTGGCGGCTCACGGCCTGGCGGCCGTGGTGGCGCGGGTAGAGCAGACAAGTTTGGCGCCCAGTGTTTCCTCGGTGCTGGCTTTTGAGAAGGTAGTCGAGGCGATTCATGCCAGACAGGCCGTCATTCCTCTGCGATTCGGCTGCCTGATGGAAAGCGAAGCGGCCATCCTGCGGCTGTTGGAAGACCATCGCCAGGAGTACGAGTTCCTTTTAGGCCGGCTTCGCGGCATGACGGAGATGGGAATCCGCGTCCTGTGTCCAGCCCGTCCGAGGATTCTCCCCGAGTCTCCGTTGTCTCCTGGTGCCGCCTACCTGGCCTCTCTGCGAA
>JADGNT010000068.1 GCA_017883345.1 Candidatus Solibacter sp.
TACCCAGCCCTCGCGGGAGATCGGCACCTACGACATTCCGCAGCGCCTGGTCGTCAGCGGCATCTACGAGTTTCCAGTGGGACCGCATCGCAAGTGGCTCAACCACGGCGTCGCGTCGCACATCATCGGCGGATGGAGCGTCAACTGGAACATGACCGTGCAACCCGGCATACCCATCGCCTTCCCGAGCGGCTACTACATCAATGGCAACCCCACGCTCTCCAGCGGCCAGACGTTGAACCACTGGTTCGACACCTCTTCGAGCATCTGGGTGTTGCAGCCGCCGGACACGCTCCGGACCTCGAAGCTCCGGAGTCCCACGCTTCGCCAGGATTCACGGCCGCAATACGATATGACGGTGATCCGGAACTTCCGGATCCGGGAAGGCCACGAGTTGCAATTCAAGGCCTCCGCATTCAACGCGACGAACACCCCGATCTTCGGGGCGCCGAACAATTCGCCGTCCTCGTCGCTGTTCGGAGTGGTCCCGGTGACGCAGATCAATCTCCCGCGCGATGTCGAACTGGGATTCCGCTATCGGTTCTAGTACTATGCCTCAATTCGTAGAGCCGGCGACCCAGAGGGTACCCCGCCGGCCATGCCCGCTTTCTAGCGGGCACATCCAGGCCGGAAGGCACCTCGGCACGAATGCCGAGGTGGCCGCCTGGAAAGGCGGCTCTACGGAGCCGCTGACGCCACGAACTCCGCGGGTGGGCCATATGAAAAGAGCTTGGTTCCTCCTGGCCGCGGGCTGCGCCGCCGCCGGGCCAATCTGCGCGCAGGCGGTGGAGACGCCGGAGGGATTCCTCGGCAATCTCACGCCGATCATGGAATCGATTCAGCGAGAGCGTGGCTATGCCTTGGATTACGCGCATAAAGGCGCGCTCCCGTTCGAACAATGGCGCCAGCGTGGCCGCGAGGCCGTCGAGCGGGCGCTTTCCTACGCCCCCAAGCCTGTTCCGCTCGACCTGAAGGTGCACCGCACGGAGAAGCGCAAGGGCTACGAACTGCGCGCCATCTCATTCGCGGGATCGGCGCACTACCGCATCCCCGCCTTTCTCCTGGTCCCCGAAAGCGGCCGGCCGCCTTATCCGGCGGTGGTCGCGTTCCACGACCATGGCGCCTACTTCTACTTCGGCAAGGAAAAAATCGTCGAGCTCGATCGGCAGCACGCGTCCTTAACCGCCTATAAGGAGACCTATTATGGCGGCAGGTCGTTTGCCAGCGACTTGGCCCGGCGTGGATTCGTGGTCATCGTGATCGACGCGTTCTACTGGGGAGAGCGGCGGGTGCAGTACCAGGATCCGCCGTCGGGCTGGCGGAATGCGATCGCCGGCCTCGATCCGGCCTCTACCAGGTACATCGACGCGGTGAACCGGTACCTTGACGAGCGGACGGCCGATCTCATCATGCAGCTCAGTTTCAACGGTATCAACTGGATCGGCATCGTGAACCGCGATGACCGGCGCAGCGTAGACCTGCTCGCTTCCCTGCCATTCGTGGATCCAAAGCGAATCGGGTGCCTCGGGTTGTCCGGCGGCGCCTTCCGGTCGACCTATTTGGCCGGCATGGATTCCCGGATTCGCGCCGCCGTGATCACAGGCTGGATGTCCACGCTGCCCTCCACCGGACATATCCCGTACTCGACGCATTCGGATATGTACGATGCCTTTGGCCTGCACTCGGTACTGGATCACCCCGACGTCGCGACGCTGGGTGCCCCCGAATGCGCGATCCTGGTACAGAACTGCAAGCGCGACCGGCTGTTCACCAGGGATGGAATGGCGCAGGCCGCCGCCAAGATCCAAAACGTCTACGCGAAAGAGGGCCATCCCGAGCGATTCCGGGCGGAGTCCTACGACGCGCCCCATAGTTTCACCGTTGCGATGCAGGAAGATGCTTTCGCCTGGCTGGAGAAATGGCTGCGATGAACTTCAGATCGATACCCGCGGGAATCGCGCTTGCCGCGGTTTGCCTGTGTCCGGTGCTGGCGTGGGCCGGGCACAACGCCCTGCTTCCGCAACCGCGGCAGGTGCGGTACGGCCAGGGCAGTTTGAGCCTGAAGAACGTTTCCATCGGTCTTGGGACGGAAGCCGTTGCGGAAGACCGTTTCGCCGCGGAAGACTTGGCCGCTGCCCTATTGCGCAATACCGGCCGGGCGGCGCCGATTGGGAAATCCGCGGCTGGGCCGCGCATCGTTCTGACCCGCACCGGACCTGTCGCCGCCTTACCGGCCACCGACGAGCAGCCGGGGCCGGACTCCCGTGAATCCTACCAACTCAGCGTCACCTCGCAAGGCGTCGAAGCACGCGCGCCTTCTTCAGCGGGCCTGTTCTATGCGGTCCAGACGCTCAAGCAACTAGTGGAAGGGAACGGCGCGGATGCCACGCTCCCCGCGGTACAGATCGAGGACTGGCCGTCGCTCTCCTATCGCGGCGTCATGATGGACCTCAGTCACGGTCCCATGCCAACCGCGGATGAGATCAAGCGGCAAATCGATTTCCTCGCGCAATGGAAAGGCAACCAGTACTACTTCTACTCCGAACTTTCGATTGAGCTGAAGGGCTACCCGCTGATCAATCCCAATGGCCGTTATACCCAGGGCCAGGTGCGCGAAATCATTCAATACGCCCGCCAGCGGCATGTCGATGTGGTGCCGTGCCTGGAATTCTACGGGCACCTTCACGATCTCTTCCGGATTGAGCGGTATGCCGATCTGGCCGCCCTGCCGCATGGCGGCGATCTGAACCCGCGCGATCCCCGGATGCAGCAGATGGTGAAGGATTGGGTGGGCCAAATGGCGGCCCTGTTTCCCAGTCCGTGGTTCCATGTCGGCCTGGACGAGCCCTGGGAACTGGAGCGCGCCGGCAGCGCGGCCGCGGGAGGCATGGCGCCGGGCGCCCTGTACCTCGAGCACCTGAACCGCATCGCCGGCCTCGTGCGCGCGAGCGGGAAACGCGTGCTGTTCTGGGCAGATGTAGCGGCCGGCGCGGCGCTCTTTGAAAAGTACCCCGAGATGGCCGCCCATCTGCCCGCCGGAACGGTGGCGGTGCCCTGGCATTATCACGTGGAGAAGGACTACACGCGAATGCTCGCGCCGTTCAGCCAGGCGCGCGTGCCGGAGGTAATCGGCACCGGCATCTGGGCCTGGGACACCATCCTGCCCAACTTTTCGGTCACGTTCCGGAACATCGACGGCTTCCTGGCCGACGGCAGGAAGCATGGCACCATGGGCATCATCAATACGAACTGGGCGGACGATGCCCAGATCCTCTACCGCATGACGCTGCCCGGCATCGCCTACGGCGCGGTTGCAGCCTGGCAATCCGTTCCCATGGATCGCGGCCACTTCTTCGCGGACTATTGCGCGCGGTTCTATGGCGACCGCACCGGCGCGGAAATGGCGCCCGCGCTCGAATCGCTGGAGGCGGCGGAAGAGTCGATTGCGGCCGCCCTGGGTTCGGAAGACATGTTCCGATTGTGGGACGACCCGTTTGCGCCGGATCGCCTGCAACGCGCCCGCGCTCACCTGCCAGACCTTCGCAAGGCCCGTCTCGCGGCGGAGGATGCGCAAGAGCGGATCGCGCGCGCCCAGGCGTTGCAGGCCGATTCCTATTCGATCCCGAGCCTGCTGCTCGGCGCCCGGTTGGTGGACTATGCCGGGCTGAAGTTCATATATGCCGTGGAGATCGCCGAAATTTTCGCCCGGTTGGGTCCGGGCGCCACGCGGGCGGATATCTCATTTTGGCTGGATCGCCAGGCCAGCGCTCGCAACCACGGCCGCGTCGGCGATCTGATGGATCTCATCACCGAACTGAAGGACGAATATCGCCGCGCCTGGGAAGCCGAATACACCCCCTACCGCCTGGGCTCGGCTTTGGGACGTTTCGACGCCGAGTACGCATACTGGCTTCACGTCCAGGTGCGGCTCCGCGACATCCAAAGGAACTTCCAGGAGGGCAACCCGCTGCCCCCGCTGGACTCTCTCCGCCGGTAAGACTCGGCGTCCAGGATTATGGATGAGGATGTCCGATTTATAACAACCGGCGTTTGAGACAGCCGGCCAAGTTCGCTAGAATCGCTGCCAGTGGATGGAAGAGGAGCGCTCATGCCGGAACGAGAACCTGGGAGATTGGCAACGCCTGCTGAACTGGAATTATTCGCCCGTATCGAATCCACGCTGTATACCGCCGTGCTCGCAGACTCTCTGGATGAACTCGGCTATCACGATCAGGCGATGCGCGAAACTCTCCGGCCGCTGGCCGCCGCCTGTTGCTTCGCCGGATGGGCGAGAACGATCTCCTGCGTAGACATGTACCATGTTCCGGACGAGCCCTACGCCTTGGAGATCGAGGCGCTGGATAGCATTCGTCCCGGCGAAGTGGTAGTGGTCAGTACGGCGGAATCCAAACGCAATGCTCCCTGGGGCGAACTGCTTTCCACGGCAGCCCGGGCGCGCGGTGCGCGCGGCGCGATTATCGACGGGTTAGTGCGAGACGTGAAGAAAATTGAGGCCCTGGGATTCCCAGTCTTCGCGGCGGGGATCAAACCGGTCGATTCGAAAGGGCGGGGAATCGTAGTGGACTACAATCGTCCGGTGGTGTGCGGCGGTGTGCGTGTCTCGCCGCTCGATCTGGTGTTTGCGGACTACGACGGGGTGGTTGTGATTCCGGCCGAGGTCGTGCCGGATGCCGTTTCCCTGGCTACGGACAAGGTGACCAGCGAGAATCGGACCCGCGCGGAATTGTTGCAGGGCGCTTATCTCCGCGACGTGTATGCTAAGTACGGCGTACTGTAGTGTCGTGTTTCACCAGTGTCTTGACGCGGCGCCGCTTCGCTCAACGCGGGCCCGCGGAGATAGGAGGCACCCATGAGATTCCGCCTCGCGGCCTTGCTGCCGATGGCCCTGGCGCTGCAGGGATTGGCACGCGCCCAGGCGCCTCTGCCTTACCGGTTTCTACTGGTGATTGGCGACCAGTGGAAAGACCCATCGAGCTACATCATCGAAGACGGCGGCGAATTCCAGATCATGGCCGCGCTGCTGAAGTCGTGGGGGTTGCCATTCGACATTCTGCGGCTGGATCAGCAGCGTCTCGACCAGTACCATTTGCTGGACCGGGATGGCCGCCCGCGCTATGGCACCATCATCTGGGACGCGGGTCCCGGCGGACTGCAAGACAAGGGATTAGCCTTGGTGCCGGAACTGGTGAAGCGATACGGCACAGGGCTGGTCATCCTAGGGGACACGGTGGCGGCGCCTGAGATATCGGCTCTGGCGGGGGTTCGGTACGTAAGCGAGTTCGATTCGCCCGACACGCTCGCGGCCACGGGGATGCACTTCATCACCCGCGGGCTGGATGGCCGTGAAAGAGCCTTCGTGCCCGAAGACAAATACCTGCCGGGCAATAAGACCGTCGTGCAGGATGCGACGGTGCTGATGAAGCGAGGCCCGCATCCGTTCCTGACGGTAAAGGAATGGAACGAACGTATCACGCCTCAATATCTTAAATCTCGATATGGCTCCTGGCACGTGTCCATTGGTGGCCCCATTGCCTTACACCGCAAGCTGTGATATATCTGTGGCGCCATGAGGTTCTGTTGCTTGTTCGTCCTCGCCTGCTTCCCGGCCCTTGCCCAACTCGCTCCCACCACGAACGTGATCGGCACCGTGGCCGACCCCTCCGGTTCCGTGATGCCAAACGCCGCTGTGGAACTCACCAATACCGCCACGCACTGGACGCGGCACACCACCACCGACGAGCAGGGCCGGTTCCAGTTCACTCTGGTCCCGCCCGGCCGCTATGACATTCTCGTCACCGCCGGCGGCTTCGCCTCCATCCGCCAGGAAGGCGTCAACCTCGATGTCGACGTCCCCGCCACCCTCCGCTTCACGCTTTCCGTTGCCACCGCCACCACCAGCATCACCATCCATGAGGATGCCCCCATGGTCGACTCGCAATCCGGCGCTCTCCGCCAGGTGGTCGGTGAGCAGTACATTCAGGACCTTCCCCTCAACGGCCGTAACGCGGCTTCCCTGGTCTACATGGCGCCCGGCACCGTCATCGGCAAAGGCACCGATACCGCGACGTACGCCACCAATGGCGACAACCTCGCCATCTCCGCCAACGGCACCATGGGGAACCAGGTCAGCTACAAGCTCGATGGCGCATCCCACTCGGACAACATCAACAACCTTAACGCCGGCTTCCCCAATCCGGACGCCCTCGCGCAGTTCTCCGTCGAGACCAACAACTTCGACGCGCGATACGGCGGTTCCGGCGGCGCAGTGGTAAACATCGTCACCCGCTCGGGCAGCAACGCCCTCCACGGCACCGTCTTCGAATTCCTCCGCAACGGCGCGCTCAACGCCCGTAACTTTTTCGCCCCCCTGCAGGACGCCATCAAGCGCAACCAGTTCGGCGGCACCATCGGCGGCCCTATCCAGAAGGACAAGCTCTTCTTCTTCGGATCCTACCAGCGCACCCTCCTGAGCAACATCACCTACGGCAACACGGCCTTCGTCCCCACCGGCGCGGAGCGCACCGGCGACTTCTCCGCCCTCAAGGCCATCAAGGATCCGGCCACCGGTATTGCCTACCCCGGCAACATCATCCCCGCCGCTCAGATCTCCCCCATTGCCCTCGCGATGATGCCCAAGATCCCTACGTCCACCGACCCCGCAGGCAAGCTCCTCTACGCCCAGCCCTCTTCTTCCGACAACCAGCAGATCCTCGCCAAGTCCGACTACAACGCCGGCGCACACCAGATCTCCGCCAGCTACTTCCACATCCACTACACCACCCCCGGCTGGGACGGCGGCCAGACGCTCCTGACCTACAAGATTGGCCAGGACCAGACCACCCACTCCTTCAAAGCCGGCGACACCTGGACCGTCACCCCGCACCTGCTCAACTCCCTCACCTTCGCCGGCCTGATTCTCAATTCCACCCAGACCCGCACCGCGCCCTTCTCCATCTTCGACTTCGGCGACATTAAGGCCACCAAGCCCGAGGCGCGCTTCCAGGAGACCGGCATCTCGGTGACCAGTTTCTCCGGATGGGGCTCCGGCGGTACCCAGCCCCCCGGCGATTGGGTCCGCGATAACCTCGAACTCTCCGAAGTGGTCACCTATATCCGCGGCGCCCACTCCATGCACTTTGGCGGGAGCTTTGTACCCTGGACCCGCTTCGATTCCAGCACCGGCTACCAGGAGGAACCGCTTCTCACCTTCACCGGCGCCGCTACCGGCAGCGGCCTGGCCGACCTCTTCACCGGCCGCGTCGCCACCTTCACCCAGACCGCCGGCAAAGCCAAGTTCACGCGCGGCCGCCAGACCAACGCCTTCTATCAGGATCAGTGGCGGGTCACCAGCCGCCTCACCCTCAATCTCGGCCTCCGCTGGGATCCCTTCATCCCCTGGACCGACCCGGTCGCCCAGCAGGTGGGCGGCTACATTCCCGGCGCGAAATCGCAGCGCTTCCCCAATTCCCCCACTGGCTTGGTCTTCGCCGGCGACCCCGGCTTCCCGGAAGGCGGCGTCTATGCCAACCTCAGCAACTTCGCCCCGCGCCTCGGCTTCGCCTACAGCCTCACCACCAGCTCTCACCCCACCACCATCCGCGGTGGTTGGGGCCTGTTCTACATTCAGCCCTTCGCGCGCCTCTACAACAACTTCGTGCAGAACGCGCCTTTCAGCCCCTCGGTCAGTTTAACCGGCGTAAGCCTGGCCGATCCCTTCGGCTCGGCCGGCGTGCCGAACCCGTTCCCGCCCTTCGCGCCGGTGCATCCTACCGCTTCCAGCACGTTCATTCTGCCCATCACCTATCAATACTTCGATCCGCACTGGCACATCGGGCATACCCGCGCCTACAACTTCACCATCGAACATCAGTTTGCGCGCAACCTGGTCGCCCGCGCCTCCTACGTCGGCACGCAGGGCCGCGACCTCCAGGCCTTCGACGAAAAGAACGCCGCAGTCTACAGCGCGAGCGCCACCGCATCCAATATCAACAACCGCCGCCCGCTATTCCCCACCTACGCTTCCATGATCCAATTGACTAACGGCGGTCTGTCCAACTACAACGCCTTCCAGTTCACTATGGAGCACCGCTTCTCGCAGGGTCTCTCGTTCGTCGCCAACTATACGTTTTCCAAGGGCCTCGACAATGAGTCCGTCGAAGCCCAATTGACCGTCACCAATCCGAACCCGTTCAACCCGAGGTTCAACTACGGCCGAAGCGACCTCGACACCACGCACAACTTTTCCCTGTGGACCGTCTACAACCTCGCCGCGCTCAAGAGCGCCCCGTCAGTGGTCCGCACCGCATTCGGTGGTTGGCAGACGAGCGGCATCTGGTCGTGGCACTCCGGTCTCCCCATTAACGTGACCTCGGGCCAGGACCGCTCCTTGTCCGGCGTCGCTCTCGACCGCGGCGACATCGTCGGCGACCCGAATCTCCCGTCCGGCCGCCCGCGCGCCGAGTTCCTGAATGCCTGGTTTAACGGCGCGGCTTTCGCGCTGGCCGCCCCCGGCACCTTCGGCAGCAGCCCGCGCAACGTGCTCCGCGCCCCCGGCACTTTCAATCTGGATTGGTCCTTGTCGAAGACCTTCCGCATCTCCGACCGCTTCTCCACGCAACTCCGCGGCGACTTCTTCAACCTCCTCAACAACCCGCAATTCAACGCCCCGGGTTCGAGCGTCGCGAACAGCGCGACTTTCGGCAAAATCAACAGCGCCAGCGACCCGAGAATCGTCCAGCTCTCGCTCCGCGTGCGCTTTTAGCCCCCAGGGGCATCAAGGCGGCATCTGGGAAGTTGGACCGAAGAGGCGGTTCGGCGGCGCCTGAAAAGCTACGTCTTGAGACTTCGGCCGATCGCTGTTCGCAGATTGCAGCCGACCAAGACGCGGGTCACATCATCACGTGACAGTCCTTTCGGGTGAATTCCACGTACCTGCAAGATCAATCGGTTACGTGGCCGTTACGGAACGTCCGTAACGTATTTTGTGGGAATTCACGGCAGCATAATACTACAGGCTGCAAACCAAAATGTCATCCTACATCTACTTCGCCATGCGACACTGTTCCTGTCTGCTGCTCATTCCGGTAGTCTTGGCCCTTGCGGCAGGCACCAGAGAGCCGGTGGATTACGTGGACCCGAATGTACCATCTCACCGAAGATCCTCACGAATTGACCAATCCCTACGACGATCCGAAGTACGCATCGGCGCGCGCCGACATGCAAGGTATCCTCGCCGATTGGCTAGCGACCACTACCGACCCGAAGCTGGCTCCCGAGAGGCGCCCAGAGGATCCGCCGAAATGAGAATCAGCCTGATCGCGTTCGCCTTATTGCCGGTGGCAATCGCCGGCCCCCAGGCGCCGGACGCTTCCACGCTCGCCGGCAAGGTGCTGCTGGGCTACCAGGGTTGGTTCGATTGTCCTTGGGGCGGGGCAGGCGCATGGCATGCGTGGTCGCGCGGCACGCCTTCCCCCGACACGCTGACGGTGGACATGTACCCGGAGCTTTCGGAATTCGCGCCGGCCGATCTCTGCCTGCTCCCGGGATTCACTCTGGCGGGCCGCCCGGCCTACCTCTACTCGGCCCGCAGTTCCAACGTGGTGGCGCGGCACTTCCGCTGGATGCAGGAGTATGGGCTCGATGGCGTCCTGGTGCAGCGCTTCGTGGGAACGATCGCCGAGAAGCAGGCCGGGGGAGACGCGGTGCTGAAGAACATCATGGCTGCCGCCGCGCGCTACGGGCGTGTTTTCGCCATCGAGTACGACGTGACCGGCGCGAATCCAGACACGTTCTTCGCGCAAATGCAACAGGATTGGCGGTACCTGGTGGAGGATCTGAAGGTCACCGCGCAGCCCGGCTATCTGCACCACAAGGGCCGGCCGGTTCTGTCGGTCTGGGGAATGGGCTTGAACGAAGACCGCAATCCGCCGCACGATGCCGAGACCGCGGAGCGAATGGTGGACTGGTTCCGCGGCGGCGCGCCCGAGCGGCTGCGCGTAACCTACATGGGCGGTGTGCCTTCCCGATGGCGTCTGGGGGTTGGCGACGCGCGACCGAATTGGCAAAAGGTCTACGCGAAGATGGACGTGATCCAGCCTTGGACGGTGGGCCGGTATCGGGACGATGAGGGCGTCGACCGCTGGAAGACGGAGTTTCTGTCTCCGGACCTGGCGGCCACGCAGGCGGCGGGCCAGCTCTATATGCCGGTGATCTTCCCCGGCTTCTCCTGGCACAACCTGAAGCGCGAAAGCGCGCTCAACCAGATTCCACGGCGCGGCGGCCGCTTCTTCTGGAGGCAGGCGTTCAACGCGCGCGCGGCCGGTGCGAGCCTGCTGAAGATCGCGATGTTCGATGAAGTGAACGAGGGGACGGCCATTTTCAAAACCGCCGCGGCGCGTGCGAACGCGCCCCAACAGGGAACATGGCTCACGCTGGACTCGGACGGTTTGCCGGCGCCCGGCGACTGGTACCTGCGGCTTTCACGCGCCATCACGCGCATCTTTCACGGGGAGGCGACCAATCTTGCGGCAATGCCGGACAATCCGTAGATCGGACTGGGAGGATTCATTGATCCACATCACACGACGGCTTATACTGAGCGGCCTTTTTCTGTTGCCGGTTCTGTGCCGGGGCCAGCAGCCCATCTTCTTCGTGCAAATGTCCGACCCGCAGTTCGGCATGTACACCAACAACCACGACTTCGCGCAGGAGACCGCCAATTTCGAATTCGCCATCGCCAATGTCAACCGGATCCACCCGGCTTTTGTGGTGGTGACGGGCGACCTGGTGAACAAGTCCGCCGATGCCGGTCAGTTGGCCGAGTACAAGCGCATCACGCGCCAGCTCGACAGCGCCATACCGCTCTACTCCCTGCCCGGCAATCATGACCTGGGAAACAGCCCGACGGTGGCGTCCCTGAAGGCCTATCGCCAGAACATCGGTCCGGACTATTACACGTTCCGGAGCGGAGAGCTTGAAGGGATCGTTCTGAACTCGAGCCTCATCCAGCATCCGGAAGGCGTTCCCGGCGAGGCCGAGCGCCAGCGGAAGTGGCTGGAAGCGGAACTGGCCAAGGCCAGGGAGAGCGGGGTCCGATGGATCGTGGTCTTCCAACACATCCCTTTCTTCCTGCACGCGCCGGACGAGGCGGACGCGTACTTCAACATCCCCCTAGCCACGCGCGCCAGCTATCTGGGGCTCCTGGAGTGCTGCGGGGTCCGCTACGTGTTTGCGGGTCACCTGCACAACAACAGTTTCGGCCAGGCCGGATCGCTGCAGACGATTACCACCGGTCCGGTGGGAAAACCTCTGGGAACGGGAACATCGGGAATGCGAGTCGCGAGGCTCGATGCGGCCGGTCTCAAACAGGCGTATTTCGACTTCGGCCATCTGCCGAACCAACTCAGTGAAGCTTTTGAGAACAAATAACGGGAGGCTATATGAGAATCGATCTGAAAACGGTAGCGCTGTTGGCCCTGTTGTCCACCGCACAGCTTCTTGCCCAAGTTGAGCGCGCATCGGTCTCCGGCATCATCAGCGACAAGACCGGCGCCGCCATGCCGGGGGCGCAGGTGGGTGCGGAGAACCTCGCCACCGGCGTCAAGGCGTCTACCGTCACCAACGGCAGCGGCAACTACTATCTGAGCCTGCTTCCGGGCGACTACAAGATTACGGTAGCGCACGAAGGCTTCGCTACCTCCCTGGTTCCGAAGCTGAAACTCTCGGTTGCGCAAGACGCCGCCGTCAGCCTGGCGCTGGAGGTTTCGTCGGTCCAGCAGCAGGTGACGGTGGCCGACGTGGCGCCGCTGGTGGATCAGGAGACCGCCGGTCTGG
>JADGNT010000691.1 GCA_017883345.1 Candidatus Solibacter sp.
GGAGGTGTCAAAGTCGGGGGAACTCATCCGATTGTCATCCAGTCGATGACCAACACCGATACCGCCGACGTGGCATCCACGGTCAACCAGGTGATGGCGCTGGCGCGCGCCGGGTCGGAGTTGGTGCGCGTGACCGTGAACACCGAAGCCGCCGCCGCCGCGGTCCCACGGATTGTGGATACCTGCGCCGCTTTCGGCGTCCCCGTCCCGATCGTCGGCGACTTCCACTACAACGGCCATCTGCTGCTGAAGAAATATCCGGAGTGCGCGCGCGCGCTGGCCAAGTACCGCATCAATCCCGGCAACTCCGATATCGGGCGCAAGACCGGCGACAACTTCCGCACCATGATCGAAGTGGCCATCGAGAACCAGAAGCCGGTGCGCATCGGCGTCAATTGGGGCTCGCTCGATGCGGCGTTGCTCACGCGGATGATGGACCAGAACTCGCGATTGCCGGAGCCCAAGGGCGCGCGCGACGTCACGCTGGACGCCATGGTGGCGAGCGCGCTCGAATCGGCGCACGCGGCCGAGCGTCACGGGCTGGCGCATGACCGGATCATCCTGAGCGCCAAGGTCAGCGGGGTGCAGGACCTGATCGACGTGTACCGCGCGCTGGCCGCGGTTTGCGATTACCCGTTGCACCTGGGACTCACCGAAGCCGGTCTGGGCAGCAAGGGAATCGTGGCCACCACCGCCGCGCTGGCGCCGGTGTTGCAGGACGGCATCGGCGACACCATCCGCACCTCGTTGACGCCGCTGCCCAATGGCGACCGCACGGAGGAAGTGATTGTCTCCCAGCAGATTCTGCAATCGCTGGGCATCCGCAGTTTCACCCCGCAGGTCACCGCCTGCCCGGGATGCGGGCGAACCACCAGCACCTTCTTCCAGGATATGGCGGACCAGATCCAGAGCTACCTGCGCGAGCAGATGCCGCACTGGAAGGCCACGCATCCGGGCGTAGAGACCATGAAGGTCGCGGTGATGGGCTGCGTGGTCAACGGTCCCGGCGAGAGCAAGCACTCCAATATAGGGATTTCGCTGCCCGGCACCTTTGAGGAACCCAAGGCCCCGATTTATGTGGATGGCCGCCTGATGACCACGCTCAAGGGCGACCGCATTGTCGCCGAATTCCTGGAGATTCTGAACACCTACGTGGATACCCACTACGCCACCCACTACGCCGAGGCTGGCGAACCCGCGGCTGCCCGTGGTGTTCCGGCGCCCGCCTCGTTGGTATAATCGGCGCGACATGGCGAAACGTTTTACGCTGGTGGAAGCCCAAAGCCTGATTCCGGAGGTGGAAAGCCTGCTCCGCCAGGCGCTGGACGCCAAGGGCGGATACCAGGATGCCGAACAGGTGATTCACCGATTCAGCGAGCACGTGATGATGATGGGCGGCGTGATGGTGGACCGCGAGCGTGCACTGGAATCCCGGGCGCGCCGCGACGAGGCGGCTTCGCGACTGCGCGACCGTATTGAGGCGGTGCTGGAGACGGGCTGTCTGGTGAAGGATCTGGAAATCGGCCTGGTCGATTTTCCGACCCTGTTCCGCGGCGTGGAGGTCTACCTCTGCTGGAAGCTCGGCGAGAGCGGCATTACCTTCTGGCACGGCGTGGACGAAGGCTTCCGCGGCCGCAAGCCCATCGACCAGGACTTTCTCGACCACCATCAGGGCGACCGTCCGCAGTAACCATACCGATGTCACAGGGCACGCACGAAACGGAAATCAAGCTGGTGGTGAAGGACGCGCGTTCCGCCCGCCGCCTGCTGGGCGCGGCCGGCTTGGTGGTATGGCGGCCGCGCGTTTTCGAGGCCAACATGGTGTTCGATACGCCGGAACTGATCCTGCGGAATTCTTCCAGCCTGCTGCGCATTCGCCAGGCCGGCGGGGTCGCGACCATGACCTATAAAGGCGTTCCCGAGCCCGGCAACTACAAGAGCCGGGAAGAACTGGAACTCAAGATCGACAACGCCGCGGCCATGATGGCGATTGTGGAGCGGTTGGGCTTCCATTGCGTGTTCCGCTACGAAAAGTACCGCACCGAATTCCACCAGCCGCGGCGCGCCGGTGTCGCCATGCTGGATGAGACTCCCGTCGGCGTCTACCTGGAACTGGAAGGCACGCCGCACTGGATCGACCGCACCGCCCGCCGCCTCGGGTTTCAGGAGAACGACTATATCACCGCCAGTTATGCGCGCGTGTACCTGGATTGGTGTGCCGCCAACGGGTGCGAACCAGGGGACATGACGTTCGCTTAGGCGGCTCCGAGGCAACCGCTCCCGACCCAGAGGGTACCCCCGGCGAAGCCGGAACCAAATAGGAGGCCTTGTACTTGACGCGGAGGCGCGGAGACGCGGAGGAAGACGCGGAGAAAAGCAACCGCAAAACAAGCTCGATGGAAGGAGCAGGATTCGCCGCTTCGCCCGTGGCGCGCGGAGGGAGCGGAGATCGCGGAGGAAAGATCCTGCCAATTTCGGCAAGAATCCGACTACGCCAGGTACCTCACGGTCGCGGCTCCGATCGGAGCCGCGCGCGTAAGCAAGCGGTTTCCCGATACGTTGGTGAACTTCTGAAACGGCGTACTCGCCGAGTCATAATGGTGGCCGGTGCATAATCCGTACGATCAAGTCGCTTATCGCACTTTCCCGCGGCGGCAGACCCATCCGGACCGGCTGGCCGCGATCGCCCGGTTCTTCGGCATGAAGCCCGCGCGGGTCACCGCCTGCCGCGTGCTCGAAATCGGATGCGGCAATGGCGCCAACCTGATTCCCCTGGCGTACCATTTACCGGAAAGCCGCTTCACGGGCATCGATTTGGCAGCGGAGCCCGTCGCCAGAGCCCTCGCCATGGCCGCGGAACTGGCGCTCTCCAACATCGATCTGCGCGTGGCCGATCTAGGCGATCTTGGCCCGGAGGAGGGAGAGTTCGACTATATCTTCGCCCACGGCCTCTACTCCTGGATCCCGGCGGACGTGCGCGATCGCCTGCTGGCCGTCTGCCGCGAACGCCTGGCGCCGCAGGGTGTGGCGTTCGTGAGCTACAACGTGTATCCGGGCCGATACCCGCACCAGATGATCCGCGAGATCCTGCTGTATCACACGCGCGCACTCATCAACCCGGCGGAGCGCATCGCGGAGGCGCGCCGCCTGCTCGGGCAACTCGACCACCCGGAGGCCAGGTCACTCCTGGAGCAAGGCGACGATAGCCTGTTTCACGACGATCTAGCGCCGATCAACCTAAAAGCGGCAGTTAGCCGGTGGCATCGGCGAGCCGACCAGTGGTTCCGATGACCTTGCCACCGAGGAAGTGACGGAACGCGGCGCTGAGAATCAGCTTCCACCGCTCCTTTTGCGTCAACTGCTCCGCAGTCGCTTTGATTCGCTTGAGAAACCCGCTCACCTTGGTCAGAATTTCCGCGATTTGCGAGGCCTTCGCGTGCGTGCTCGTGATCTCCACCGTGGTCTGATTCCCGTGACGGGTTTGCCG
>JADGNT010000069.1 GCA_017883345.1 Candidatus Solibacter sp.
AGCATGTAGCGGAACCAGTGCTTCTCGAATTTGTATTGCCAGTCCAGGTGCGCTTTGGCGGCCTCGGTGTGGATGCGGTCCGGTCCGGGCACGTCGACCTCCGAGCCCTCCACGAAGCCGGCCGTATCCGGACCCGCCATGTGGCGCACGGTTTCGCGGACGAAATCGGGGTCGCCCCAGCGGAGGATGAACAGGTCGTCGTTGCGCAAGTGCCAGAGCAGGCGGTAGCGGCCGTGCGCCAGCGCCACCCATTTCCGGTCGAGCACATGCGGCTCCGCCGACGAGTACATGTGCTCGCCGTTGAACTTGATATCCAGGTACACGGGGCCGGGATAATTGGCGGATGCCAGCATGGCCGCGAGGGGCTCCGGTTCCGCCTGCCAGTAGCGCAGGATGAACGGCACCGGCCGAGCCACCTGCTTCAGCGCCGCGAAGTAGGTGTCGGCAATCCAGTCCATTTTCTGCTTCGCCGTCATGACGTCCATGCGCTCTCCGGCGGTGGTGCCCAGGCCGGTGAGCATGGGATAGGTGGCGAATAGCTCCTTGATCGCCTCGCGCTGGTAATCGCGGATCTCTGGCGAGTCGAAGCCGGCCGCCGGTACGTGGTGCTGCTGGGCGAAGGCGCGCGACACATGGATGTTCCATGTGACCAGGTACGTGTCCAGGCCCCGGTCGGCGGCCAGTTGGAACAATTGGCGGAAGAACGCGATGTTGCGGTCGAGTTCGGCCGCCGGCACATCCAGCGCCTCCGGATACTTGGGGACGCGCACCATGCGGCCGTAAGGATGGGCGCTCCAGAAGGTGATGGCGTTGTACCGGTTGCGCGCCGCCATGTCCAGGAACTTCCGCCAGTAATCCATGCTCCAGAACCACTGGTTGTTGGCCAGGTCCTCCTCGGACAGATAGCCGGTGCCGGGCAACGGAACATTAAACTTGAGGGCGCGGACGGCGAGCGACGGCTGCTCCTCTTTGTCGCGCACCTGGGCGGAGAGTTCCAGTTGCTCGGCGAAATCGAGCGCCCCGTACATGGCGCCGCGCGCGTCGCCGCCGGTGACCGTATAACCGCCGGTGATCGCGCGGATGCGAAAGGCTTCCGGTTTCAGATCCTTGGTCACGGAGATCGCGACACGTCCGAGGGAAAGCCCGCCGGCGGCGTTACGAATCGCGGCGGCGCCGAATTCGCTTACCGGACCGGGAACCTGATTGGTCACTTCAGTCGCGGCAATCGCCGTGAATGCCAGCAGCAAGCACATGCTGCCGGCGACCGGAAAACAACGCCTCATACGATACCTCCAGGGTAGCTGAATCCAGGGTACCTAAATCCCATGAAGACGATGACGTTGACAACTTCCCCCCTTCGGCTATTCTTGAAGTATGACGACCATCGTCAAAAACAAAGCGGAAGTCGTAGTACCGCGGAGTATCCGGCGCCAGGCTGGTATCAAAGCTGGGGATCAGCTCGAATTCAAGGCGTCCGACCGGAGCATTACTATTACAGCCGTCGAGCCCGTTTACCGTCCGACCAAAGCCGAAGCCGCGGCTATCCGCAAGGGCGAGGCCGAAATTGCACGCGGCGAATTCGTCACTTTAAACGAACTTCTCAATGACCTGGATACTCGCCGTCGCAAAGGCGGCGCAAAAGCAACTCAGAAGAATTCCCGTCAGAGATAGGGACAAGATCGCGGCCGCGATCCGAACGATGGCCACCGATCCGTTTCAGGGCGACGTCATCAAGCTCGAAGGAGCTGAAAACTGTTACCGCCGATGTGGCGCACGCACTCCTGCGTGCAGCGTCGAGTCTCACTCGACGCTCTGCGCCCTGGGGCAGTAAGCGTCGGCAAGAGTGCCGACGCGGCACGCAGGAGTGCGTGCGCCACGGTAGCCAGTCAGCGCGCCGCGGATACCGCGCAGTCTACGTACCTCGTTGGGAAACTACCGTCACCGGGCCGATCAGGCCCGATTCGGCCGGCGTCTGAGAGCCGCCGAACATACCCCCTCCTCCCCGGCCTCCCTGGGTGCCCGCGGGCGGCGCAGCTAGCACTCTCTTCTCCGGAGGACCCAGCCGGTCGCCTATCTGCCGGTTGGTCCACTGGTTGGTGACCTTGATCTCCAACTGGTTCGCTCCCGCCTTCAGCACGCCGCTCGCGTCCAGTTGGTACGGCGCTTTCCACAATATCCCGAGCGCTTTGCCGTTGACCGACACTTCGGCGAGGTCCTTCACCATCCCCAGGTCGAGCAGGACTTTCGCTCCGGGCCGGAACCAGCTTGGCGGCGCCTGCACGGACTTGGTGTAGGTGGCAGTCCCGGAGAAGTATTTCACGCTCGTATCCGGGTTCGCCGTCCACGATTCCAGCTTCGCCAATTGGATCTTCGCCGGCGCTCCGAAGTTGGGCGGAAAAGTCACAGTCCATGGTCCGCTCAGGGTTGCCACCGTGGTGCTGGCTGGGCGCACAATCGTGCGCGAGGGAGAGGCGGCCGCCCGCCGGAAGACCACGAACACGCTCTCGCGTTCCGCCAGATGCAGCGGCACCGTGGTGCGGTCACTAGAGATCGCGTACCCGGCCGGAGAGATCTCTCCCGTGTCGGGATGCCAGAGCTCCGCCGCCTTGCCGGTCACGCGGAAGCGGGCCTCCAGATCGAGCTCGCGATCCGACCGGTTGGCCGCATAGTAGATGTCGGTATCGCCGGCCCTGCGATGGATCCAAGGCATGGTGGCATCTAGCGCCTGGGTGCACTCGAAGTCCCTGGGGACCCGCAGCGTGGCCAGCACCTGCGCCGGCGGCAGGCCCCACACCACGTTGCCTTTCCCGTAGACCCGTTGGAAGCGGCTGATGCCGTCGAGATCGCCCCACACGCCGGCGGCCAGCGCCTCTAATTCCGTATCGGCATCGGGATACCCGGCCAGGCTCGGCGTTTTCCGCGGCTTCGGGCCCAACACGGTAGCGCCGCCCGCCACCAAGTCCCGGATTTTGCGCAGCACCGGCAGCGTCATGCGTTCTATCGGCGGCAGCACCAGCACGCGGTAGCTCATGCCGTCCGGCAGGGTGAGGCGACCGTCCTCCTTCACCGACATCCGGTGGAGCACCACGTCCGCATTCACGTAGTCGTAGTCGTAGCCCTCCGGCGGAGGCGGCTGCAAGCCCTGTCCCCAGATCGGCATCGTCGAGGGTGCGCCTTCCGGCAGCAGATACGCCAGGTCGGCCACGAAAAGGCCCTGTTGCAGCATGAAGGAGTTGCGCGCCAGGTAGGTCATGAACGGCCGCGCCTGTTCGGCCCACGTGATGTTGCGATGGATGTGCGTGCCCACCATGATGTTGCCGGGCTTGGTATCGAGCGGCTGGTGCGCCGAGGTGTGGAAGACGATGCGGTTGACGCCTTGCGCAAACCAGTAATCGCCAATCTTCTTCAGCGTGTACGGCGCCTCATAACCGCCGCCGGTGAACGACTCCGTGGCCACCAGGTTCTTGCCGTAAACATGCGAGGCCGAAGCCGCGCCGCGAACGTCCTGGTAGTACATGAGCTCGGGATGCAGCGCCCGCACCCAGAACTCGCCCATGGGGATGTCCACCTTGCTCTTGTTGAGCAGCGTGTCCTCGGCGATTTCGAGCGAGACCCCCGCGGCTTCCGCATAGGTTCCGAGACCCCGCTGCCGCGCCATCTCCGCCATGGTGCCGAAGTGGTTGTCGGCGAACATGTCGGCGAGGGTGCGCCGGAAGTCCCATAGGAAGCGGTCGCTCGCTTCCGCGCTCTCCACCACCCGGCCGGCCAGGGCCGGAAGGTAGGGCGTCGGGTCGTAGCCGCGCCGCTGGCGGAACTCGCTCACCATCTCATCGGTCCAGTTCTGCATGCCCGCTTCCCAGCTATCCATGATGATGTACCGCAAGCCCTTGCCAAACAGCGGCCCCAGGGCCTGGGCGATGGGGTCGGTGTAGCCGCGGAAGTAGGCTTCCATATGTTGGCGGCTCAGCTTGTCGGCTTCGTAGCCGAGACCCGCCGGTGTGGCGGGGCGGTTCTTGGCCCCGGTTAGGGAGTAGCCCATGCGGAGGATGGTCCACTTGCCGGCCGGCACGTCCCAGTTGAGGCTGCCGTCTTTGGCCATCTTCGAAGTCAGGTCAAAGACATCGGCGCGCCGGATCGCGGCTGAGGAAGGCACCGCCGGGGTGGGCACGGATTCGTACTCGAACAGGAAGCTGAAACCCGCCTTTTCCTCCCAACGGTGCACCCGGCCGCCAGAGTGCAGCACGGCCTCCGCGAGGACGTACTCCTTGGCCGGTTGCGCGGAGGCCCCGCTCATCACCGCCGCGGGCGCCAGGAACGCGCCGGTCAGTTCCACGCGGTAGAATCGCGCGGCTGTCTCGGGAAACGCGAACGTCCGCACCGTGCCGCCGCGGTATAGTTGCGCGCCGGGCAGCACCGCCAGTGTTTTGAAGTTCACGCCGTCGGCACTGGCCAACACGCGGCCGGCCGGTATGCCGCCGCGGCCGGCGATGGTGATCGCCCGCGCCTGGAACGGCTGCGCGAACTCGAATTGCACCCACGCGGGGCCGCCGCCTTCCGGGGCGGGAATGGTGACCGTCGAGTTCAGGTCGTCATCCATCAGCGCGGCTCCGTCGATGGCGGCTGCGTCGATGGCGCCCGCGTTGGTGGTCACTTTCGGTGCGCGGTCGCTCATGCGGGCTTCTTCCGCCGGCGTCCGATACGCCACCACGATGCTGTCGCCATAATACGTCGGGTCCGGGGGCGTGCCGGCCCGTCCGCCTCCCGTCCTCAGGTTGCGGATCGGCCCGTTATTGGAAGGCGGCTGCGGCAGCTTCCCGGCATAATTCAGCGGTCCAACGACCGCGGTCTCGCTCCACACGAGTTTCTTCATGGCCTGTTCGGGTTTGACCCACGGTCCGCCCGTCTCGCTCCAACCGGCGGAGCTGAAGATCGTCATCTCGAGGCCCAACCGGTCCGCCTCGGACGCCGCGTGGCGGACGGCATCCAGCCACTCGGGGCTGCCGAACAGAATCTTCTTCTCCACCGTCTGGCCGCTGCCCGAGGCGACGTCGGCCAACTGCATGCCGCCGATGCCAGAGCGCTTCATCCACTCCAGGTCCTTGCCGATCCCTTCCTTGGTGATGTTGCCATTGGTCCAGTGCCACCAGGTACGTGGCTTGGCCGAATCCGGCGGGTTCTTGAAACCTTGCTCGAGAGCGTCGCCCGGGTCCTGCGCCCCCACCAGGGCCAACAGCCCGGTGGCGGCCACCGCCATGGGGCCGTAAACACGAAACGGCTTCAAGCAACCTCCTCTCGGGGTCAGCCTGCAAACGCTCCCTAACGGTCGCGGCTCTGTAACTCACGCTGAATCGGCACGACCGTAACGGAGCCGCGACCGTTAGGGAGCGTTTGCGGGGTCAACCTCTACTGACAAATTTGAAGAACATCGCCTGCTTGGAAACCGGCTCGGCCCGGGCGGCTAGCGTGGTCATCTGATGCGCGCTGAGCGGCGTGAAATCACGCGCCAGTTGCACGTTCTCTTCCAGTTGTTTGATGGAATCGCAGCCGACGATCACCGTGCTGACCGGTAGCGTTAGAGCGTAGTACATGGCCTCGCGCATCTCTAGCGGTCCCGGCGTAGTGGCGATCACCGCGCCTTCCCACGAGGTTTTCTGGCGCTCTAGCGGTGGCGGAGTCCAACTCGACAACAGCCGGCCGCGCGCCGGGATCTTCATCCCGATAATCCCCATCCGCTTCTCCACAGCCAGAGGCAGCAGCGTGTCCATAAAACTGAATTGGTGTCGATCCGCCGCGTTCAAGGCCATCAGGATGGCATCGAACGGAAACCGGCGTATGCCTTCGGCCAGCGCTTCCGGCCGGTAATGGCCGGTGATGCCCAAATGCCGGACGATCTTCTGCTCGTGCGCCTGCCGCAGTGCTTCCATGGCGCCGCCCTTGGCGAAAACCGCCTCCACGTCCTCGGCCAGGCCGATATCGTGCAATTGCCAGAGGTCCAGATGGTCCGTTTGCAGCAGCTTGAGCGACTCCTCCAGCATGCGCAGCGACCCATCGCGCGTCCGCTCTTTGGTCTTGCTGGCCAGAAAGGCCTCTGCCCGGCGCCGCCGCATGACCTCGCCGACATAGCGTTCGCTCCAGCGCCGCGGCCCGCCGTAGATCGAAGAAGTATCAATGTAGTTGACTCCCAGATCGAGCGCCCGCTCCACGATGGGCACGGCAATTGCCTGGTTATCGGGACGCTCCAGTGCGCCTTGGCCACCCAGGCTGAAAATTCCCACCTTATAGCCTGTTTGCCCCAAATTACGGGTCGGCAGGGCCGGCGCCGTTGGGGAGTTCTGAGCGTGTGCCGGCACTCCGCTGGTTTGTTGGGCGCTGGCGGCACGCCCCAAAAGTCCGGCGGCGGCCGAACCGCCAACCTTTAGAAAGGCGCGCCGGCCTGCATTCTTGTCCTGACCGAGTTTTTTCATTTTAATCTTCCTTTCCTGCCCTCAATCGAGTAAATCATGCAACGGTGGATCTTGTCCTAGCGGCCTGCGGCATCGCGCTTCCAGTATTCCAGCGCGGGCCCCTTCAAACCGCCCGGCCCGGCGGTCACGGCGATCTTTCGCAGCCCCTCCATCTCTTCCGCGCCGAGCGGCTTGAAGCGTTGCGCGAACCGCACGTCATCATCCAATTGCCCGGTCGTGCTGGCGCCCAGCGCCGCGCAATGAATCGGCAGACTCAACACATATTTCAGACACTCCTCGGCGTTCATCACGCGCAGCAGGAAAGCGTTGCCGAAAACCTTGATCGCCTGAATTCCGATGCCGCGCTCCACCGCCACCGGAAGCACCTCTTTTTCGAAACTCAAATAGGCCGGGTCGGCGGCGTGCAGCGGCATCAGGATGGAATCCCACTTGTCGTAAGCGTGCAGCATCGCGAGGTGCACCTTGGGATCGTGATGGCCGGTGAATCCGAAGAAGCGGCACTTGCCGGCCTTCCGGGCGGCTTCGAAAGCTTCGATCGCACCGCCGGGACCGAAGATGCGGTCCACATCCGCCTGCTCCTGGATGCCGTGCATTTGCCAAAGATCGACGTGATCGGTCTTCAAGGCCCCGAGGGAAATATGCAGTTCGTCCTCGGCCTCTTTCCTGGTTCGCCTGGTGCACTTGGTGGTCAGGAAGATGTTCTTGCGCACGTCCGAGAGCACGTCGCCATACACCTCTTCGGAATGCCCGTCCCAGTACGAGTGGGCGCAATCGAAGTAATTGAGCCCCAGCTCGTAGGCGTGGCGCACGTGGGCCCGGGCCGCTTCCTTGTTCCGCAGCAGCGCCAGCCGCGCTCCGCCCTGGCCTACCACGGTAAGTTTGACGCCCGTCTTGCCGAATGCCCGCATGGGCGTGCCGCCGGCTTGCGGTTTAGGCGGTTGGGCGCTAAGGCCCGTGATGCCGAGGCCCGCGAAAACGCCTCCTGCAAACGTTCTGCGCCGCATGGATGCGCGCCCGTTCGAAGTCATGGTTCCTCCCAATCGATCCGTTAAAGCTTGTTCGCCATATCGATGCACAATTGAGTCACGAAATCGCGGTAGCTCCCGAGCCGCGCATCGCCACCCTTGGCCAGATACGCCCGCAAGATCTTCCGATGGCTCTCCTCGGGAAAATCGATTCCCCTTTTCTGAAACAACCACACTGGAGCGTCGGTCTTCCAATCGGTGCGCGACCACTTGGCGTCGATCAACCGGGCCGGCCGGCTCTTTTGGAAGAAGTGCCGGTGCGCATTCTCGTAGAAGAACTTCCGGCGATCGGCGGCAGTGGGCGTGAGGCCGGCGGCGTCGATCCAACCTTGGGTGGAGCGATACGTCTCATCGCGCCACAGCGCTACCGGAAACTCGCTGCCATACATGATCCTGTCCCAGCCGGTCAGTTCGACCAGCGCCCGCGTCCAGATGCGCAGCGGTTCCCGATCCATGTAGCCTTGGCGCGAGAAAATGATCAGAAATCGAGGATGCCGGAACAGGCGGCCCACCGCTTCATTCCTGGAGAAGATCAGCGGATCGGCCGGTCCCGCGAAATGCGTGCCGCACACTACGCATTCCGGGTAGCGTTGCAAAAAATCGACCAACTGCGGTGCGGCGGCTTTGTAACCCTCGCTGCCTTCCAGATAGGGAACGCCTCCCGCCTTTCCGACGAGGTCCAACAATCGCGGTTCCCTGGCAACTAACTCCGCTTGCAGCCGGATGCCCGTAAATCCGCACTCCATCTGTGCGGTGATGCAGTCGATCCTTTCCGGCGCCGACCGTCCCATCGGCATTCCGATCGAGCGCAAGCGATCGCCATATTGCACGGCGGCGCGGGACAGTTCGCGCAAGTCGGGGCAGGTGGCGGCAGTGCCTACGATGGCCGCTTCCACGCCGTTTGCGTCGAGAATCGCCAGAAATTCCTCCGCACTGAGGAATCGCGGCAGCGAGACGTGCCCCCACGCATCGATGATTTTCGGTTTCTCGTCCTGAGCTGTGGCGAGGCCGGCGGCGGAGGCGGCCGCGATTGAGGAAGCCACGAACTGCCGCCTCGTCGGAGGTACACCTTTCATGGCACCCGTTTTAGCACAATGCCGCGCGAGTAGCCATGTGGGGCGGTCCCCCTGGACCGCGGCGGACGCCTCGTCCGCCCGCCGATAGCCGGCCAGGGGGCCCGGCCGCGGGCGAGGGCGCCCGCCCCACATCGCTTCCCCGGTACTATGTGATTGAGCTGCGCGGCAGGGAAGCCCGATTGCACGCGCGCTCGGGATGAAAGGAAGAAGCCGTGACAAAAGCTAAACCGATGATTTGGAGTCTGGCGCCGGCCATGTTACTGTCGGCCGCCGGCCAGGTGCCTACGGGAAAACCCGAGGAAGCGGGTATGTCGACCGAACGCTTGCAGAGAATTCACCAGGCGGTGCAGCGCCATATCGACGCCGGGGCAATCTCCGGCGCGGTGACACTGGTGGCCCGGCACGGCAAGATCGTGCATTTCCAGGCGCACGGTCTGATGGATCTTGAATCGAAGAAATCCATGACGACGGACGCCATCTTCCGTATCGCTTCGATGACCAAGCCGATTACGGGTGTGGCTGTGATGATGATGGTCGAGGAAGGGAAAATCCGCCTGAACGATCCCGTGTCGAGATTCATTCCCGAGTTCAAGGACACCAAGGTTGCCGTTCCCAGAGATTCGATCACCCCTCGCCCCTCGGGCCAGCGGAGCGGAGATCCGGATTTCTATCTGGCGCCGGCCTTTCGCGAGATCACGATTCGCGATCTGCTGACGCATACCTCGGGGCTCATCAGCGGTGGGATTGGAGCACGAGAGGCGGCAAAGTCAACTCCGAAGACACCCACCGACACTCTGGCCAGCTACGTCCCCAGATTGGGTTCTGTTGCGCTCGACTTCCAGCCGGGTACGCAGTGGGCGTATAGCGGCGCGGCCGGTCCGGAAGTGCTCGGGCGAATCGTGGAGATCGTCTCGGGTCAGCCCTACGATCGGTTCTTGCAGACGCGCATTTTCGAGCCCCTCGGGATGAAAGACACTTTCTTCTACCCGCCGGACGACCGCAGGCCCCGGCTTGTTACTTTGTACGACAAGAGCCCCAACGGTTTGCGGAAAAGCGCAAATCAGGATGGCTTTTCCAGTAAGACGTTTTTTGGCGCCGGTGGTGGCCTGATGTCAACCGCCGAAGATTATCTCCAGTTGGCGCAGATGCTGTCGAACGGCGGCAAGCTGAACGGCCACGTCCTGCTGAGCCCCAGGACCGTACAATTGATGGCTGCCAATCATGTGGGCGACATGTTCAACGGAAAGCTGGGCCGGCCCGCTCACGGCATGGGTTATGGCCTTCTGATGGGTGTGATCGAGGACTCGGTGGCGTCGGGACTGCGCGTGTCCACTGGCAGCTTCGGCTGGGACGGAGCGTACGGAACGCAGGCGTGGATCGATCCCACGGAAAAGATGGTTACCATCATCATGATCCAGACGCAGGTGACACCGGTGCAGCGCGACTTCGAAAACGCGGTTATGCAAGCGATCGTGGAATAGTCGCGTAGCTTAGGGCCAACGCAAGATGAAACTTCGAATCAAAGGGAACTCATTGCGGCTCAGGCTGACGCGGCCGGAAGTCATCCGGTTGGGTGATGACGGGGGAGTGGAAGAGCGTGCCGATTTCGGCGCCGGGGAAGTACTGACATACCGGCTGCGCCCGGTGGCGACGCCGGGGCCGCTGCACGCCGCGTTCCATCAAGGCACGATCGAGGTAACCGTTGCCGGCGAGACCGCTCGGGATTGGGCTGTTTCGGAGGAAGTGGGGCTCTATGCGCAATCCGCCGGCCTCCGGATTGCAATTGAAAAGGACTTTCGCTGCCTGACGCGCCCCAGCAGCGAGGAGCCGGACGCCTATCCCCACCCGGCCCAGGATGCGCGCGCCGGATCGTAAGGAAAATACAACCATGCCCATCGTAATCGGCGCCAAGCGCGAAAGCGGTTTTACCGACCCCATCGGATTGCTCGGCGATTGCCACCGCCGCGTCGAGCGTTTTCTGGCGGTGCTGGTCCACGTGGCCACGCAGGCGCATGGCGAGCCGTTCACCGGGGAGCAACGCACTGCCTGGGATACGGCGCTCCGTTACTTCCGCGAGGCCGCGCCCAAGCACACGGCGGACGAGGAGGAGAGCCTGTTCCCCCGCTTGCGCACCATGGACCGCCCGGACGTACAAGCGCTGCTCGCGCGGGTGGACGGGCTGGAGCAGGACCACGTGGGCGCCGCGAAAGCCCACGCGGAAGTCGACCGCCTGGGTCTCGCCTGGTTGGCCAATGGACGGCTTTCCCAGGAGGAGGCATCGCGCCTTACCGCCGTGCTTGCCGAACTCGCGGAGTTGTACCGCGCCCACCTGGCGATCGAGGATACGGAAGTATTTCCCCTCGCCGCCGCGGTTCTCTCCGCCTTGGACCGCCAGGCCATCGGCGGCGAAATGGCGCTTCGCCGCGGCCTCGGAACGCGGGTATCAGTCACACGCCAAGGCTGATTCCACTTCGAGGGCAAGCGCGTCCAGCAGGGCGGCGTAGCACTCACCCTCCGCCCTCCGCGCGGACGGTTCTCCCGGTGGGCTTTTCGTCCGAAGGGATGAGCGGACGCTAACGCCCAGTGGTTCATAACTTGCTTGGGGTATTTAGAGAGTCGATCGAAATATCGATTCCAAAGAGGATATCCACATGGCAAAAGACGCGCATAACAAAGCAGCTGAGCATCATGAAAGCGCTGCCAAGGCTCATCGTATGGCCGCGGAGCACCATGGAAAGGGCGATCATGCAGCAGGTAAAAAACACTCGATGACCGCGCTTGAGCACTCTGGTAAGGCACACGAAGCCTCGAAGGCGGCTCACGAAAAATCTGGACAACAGAAGTAACCTGCAGCTCGAATGAACTTTACGGCGGCCATACAGGATTTGGCCGCCGCCAGGCCATCGGCGACGAAATGGCGACCCGCCGCGGCCTCAGCCCGCGGATATCAGTCACGCCAGGGCTGACTCTATTTCGAGAGAGAGCGCGTCCAGCAGGTCGGCATAGCAATCTCCATCCGCATTCCGCGCCAGGTTGGCCAGCGGGCGAATCCAATGCGCGAGGTGGCGTTCCAGGAATTCGGCGCGCGCCCGCTCCAGGGATGCGGCATCGGGGTTCCCGGCGGCCAGACAATGATCCAGCCAGGCCAGGAATTCCAGTTGCGTGAGCAGATGATCGGGCGCAGCCTGGGAATGGATTTCCAGACCGAAGTTCCGATAGAAAAGCTTGTTCTCCAGCACCACATCGCCCGCCGGACGATTCAGCAGCCAGGCGCTTTC
>JADGNT010000692.1 GCA_017883345.1 Candidatus Solibacter sp.
TCGAGTCTTCGAAGTAGCGGCTCTGCACCTGGAAATGGTGTGGCCCCAAGTGCATGCCTTCCGACCAGACTACTCTCGAAAGCAGCTTCATAAGCCTGTTCGCATACTTTACCATAGCCGGGGTACTGGACTCCGGGCGGCGAAGGTAGCATCATGGAAAAAAGGCGCGACGGCATATGGATCTCACGCAAAAATATCATTTGATCGAATTGCTGCCGGGGGAAGGCGTGCAGAGTTATCGTGCGCGGCAGACCAACACCGGCCGCGAAGTGACGGTACACCTGCTGGTGGGAGGGAAGACCCCGGAAAATGAAGCAACCCTGGTGCGTCTGCGCGCCATGCAGCCGCAATCGATGGCCAAGTTGATCGAAGTCGGCGAACAACAGGGCACCACGTTCGTAGTGACGGTGGCGCCGCCGTTTCAGCGGCTGGACGCGTGGCTGGCGGAACAGGATCGTGTGGCGGCAGTGGCCAAGGAGTTCGGCAAAGCGACCGTCTGGAAGCGTCCGGCAGTTGGTTCGCTAGTGCCGCCGGCGCCGCCCCCGCCGGCCAAAGCGCCGGAGCCAGGCGAGTTCACGAGGATGTTCCAGAGTCCGGCCGCACCGCCGGTGTCGGAGCCAGTCGCGCCGCCGGCTTCCGCGGCGATCAGGCAGTTCACGCCGCCCCCGCCGCCGGCTCCGCTGCGTCCGGCGGCAACGCCGTCAACGGAACCGGGCGCGTTCACGAGGATGTTCCAGAGTCCGGTTGCGCCGCCGCCGGCGGAGCCAGTCGTGCCGCCGGCTTCCGCGGCGACCAGGCAGTTCACGCCGCCCCCGCCGCCGGTGCGTCCGGCAGCAACGCCGTCAACGGAACCGGGCGAGTTCACGCGCATGTTCCATTCGCCGATGCCTGATGCGCCAGCGCAGGGGGACTGGCCGCCAGCGGCTGCCAAACCGCCGGAACCGGGCGCGTTCACGCGGATGTTCCAGGCGCCGGGGCCCCCGCTTCCGCAAGCGGGGACCGCGCGTCCGGAAGCAGGGCCGGCGCCTCCCAAAGGGGGCGAGTTCACAGAGTTCTTCAAACCGTCGCCCGGGGGAATGACGGTGGGGCCGCAGTTCCCTTCGGCGTCGCAGTTTCCGCAGGCGGCGCCGGCGCCCGCTCCGCCTCCACCCCAGCAGGAGTCCGGCGGCGAGTACACTCGCATGTTCGGCCCCGGAAGTCTGTCCGGCGCGCCGCCGGCGGCTCCCGCGGCACCGCCCGCGGCTCCGTCGCCCGCACCACCAGCGTCGTACGGCCCGGGTGGCGGCGCTACCCAGGCGTTCCGCGTTACTCCTGGGTACACACCCGCCGCCACGCCGCAGGGTCCGAGCGAGTACACCCGGATGATGTCCGTTCCCTCGAATCTAGCGCCGCCACCACCGGGCGCGCCGCCCGCCGCGACACCTCCAGCCGGACAGATGCCCGGAATGCCGCGGATGGGTATGCCACAAATGCCTTACGTGCCGCAACCATCGATGCCGCAGCAGCCCGCCATGCCGCGGATGCCTCACATGCAGCCCCCGGCGATGCCGTACGTGGCGCCGCCTCAGGTGACGATCGCGCCGGTTTCGGCGCCCGCGGTTAAGTCTTCGAACACCCTGCTGATTGTGATTTTTTGTCTGCTGGCGTTTCTGGCGGGGATGATCGTGGTCTACCTGCTGGTGAGGCGGTAGCTGGCCGGCGGCGAAAAAAGGGAAACACATTAGCCGCTGATGAACACGGATAAACGCGGATAAGAATCGCGGATAGAATCTTGTATTCTTGCTTATCCGCGTTTATCTGCGTTCATCGGCGGCCCAATGCCTTTTACGCGCCTGGCAATCAGTTGCTCTGCGGCAGCACGATGATCAGTTCGGCTTGCGGGTTCGGCAGGTCGCCGGGGACGTACGCCGCGAAGTTGCGCGCACGCTGGATGGATTCCCAGGCCGGGCCGGTCTGGGTCAGGGCGAAATACTGGAAGTTGAGTTTGACGGGGATGGCGCCCGGCGGCTGCGGCACGTAGGCCAGCGGCACACCGGGCAGCGCCTGGCGCACCAGGTGCTCGATGTGGCTGGCGGAGCAGATCTTCACGAAGTTGGGCGTCTTGGAGACGATTTCGGCTTGGCTGGTTTCCGCGCTGATGGCCAGATACATCTTGGTATTCACCAGGTATTTGTCGTGGTCGAGCGAGGTGGCGTAGATGGAAGGCTTGAGGAGTTTGAGGGGCAGCGAAACCACGTTGCTGGCCACCACGGTATCGAGCAGCATGCGCAGCTTTTCATCGAGTTCGGAGAAGCAGGCGCCCAGGTTGTCGTGATCGTAGGCGGGCAGGTCGCGGGGGTGCACCTTGGCCGAGAAGGTGGTCAGCGAACCGGCCAGGGAGAGCATGGCGGCGAACAATTCCTCGGGATGCCCGCCGCGGGTTTCGAACAGGTGGCGGAAGAGTGGGAAGGCCGTGTTGACGGTGTACAGCAGCCAGAAATTGGCGATATCGGCGGCGGTGAAATCGGCCAGGCTTTGATTCTTCTGGCGGCGCAAGCCGGCGATGGCTCCGGAGCGGGCGGTCAAAATCTCCACCAACTGACGCGCGATGCCGGTCAGGTAATCGTTGGCGTGGAAATTGAGCAGCGGCGGAACAAACCGCGGATCGGCCTGGAAGGCGCCGGCTTCGGTGCGCCGCACGCGCGCCACGCGCAGGTTGGAGAAGCCGTCGAGAGATTCGCCCTCGGCGAGCAAGCGCAGGTTCTTGCGCGCGATTTGCACCGGCTTTTCGGAGAGGCCGGTATTTTCATCGCGGAACAATTCGACTTCCGCGCGGTAGCGGGCGCCGCCCTGACGCGCGGCGGTGGCCACGTTCAAGCCGCGCTCGCGGTACTGCGGAACCGACAGGTAGACGTCGAGCGTAGTCTGGTCCGGCTCAAAGCATTCGGCCAGCAATTTGGGAGGAGGGGCGGAATCGGAGTCCGGGATATCGAAGAGCAGGCCGTCCGGGAAAATACCGGAAGCGCTCGAAATGCCGAGCGATCCGGCGGTCAGAGTTTCGCGGCTGACCTGCAGGGAGCGGAAGCCCCAGGGCCGGAATGACAGGCTGTCCAGGTGGAACTGGAGCAGGTTTTCGAGGAAGCGGTCCTGCAGTTGGAGGTGCTGCGGACTGAGGAAAGTGCCTTTGGTCCAAATCACCGGTTGCAGTCGCTTCATTTGCAATCACAGTAGCAGAACTGAGAGCGGTGAGCCAACTGCAAACCCGGGGACTGCAAACCCGGGGACAGACGGGGCTGACAGCGAATTCCCGGCAAACGGCGCCGGGAATTCATGTCAGTCTCGTCTGTCCCCAGCCACGATGTTATCCTCTCGGAATGGTATCCATGAACCCCGAAGGGCAGGCTTCGCGCCGGCTCGTGCCGCGGCTCGGCAGCGACGCGGAGTTCGCCGCGCTGCGCGACATGCTGGCGCAGTGCGGCTTCACGCCCGAGCGGATTTGC
>JADGNT010000070.1 GCA_017883345.1 Candidatus Solibacter sp.
AGCGGCCAGCTCGATGCCAGTCCGGGTTTGTTCACCGTCATGGCGGCGATCAATGCGGCCGGGTATAAGGCGGAATGGTCGTCGCCGAATAACCACCCGATTCGCTTCGCGGTGCAGGCGGAACTGGCCAAGCGCGACATCCCCTCGTTGGGCCCGCTGAAGGAGTTCTTCGAGAGCCACCGCAAGCGGACCGACGGGCAGGAGCTGAGCCAGTACCTCTCCTTCGCGCTCTCCTGCACCGGCCCGCCCAGCTTCGAGTTCGCCATACGCGACGTGGAGATCCCGCCGGATGCGATGCCGCTGCGCGATCTCTCGCACCTGCTGGCGGCGTTTTATAAGGAAGCCAACATGGAGGAGCTGTGGAAGCGTTCGCAGCCGGCGATCGAGCAGTACATCGCGCGCTATCACGAGCCGGTGACCAACGCGGTGCTCGAGGTCAACGGCTACCTGCGCCAGATGACGTCGGGGTTCAAGAACCGGCGGTTCCAGATCTTCATCGAATTGCAGGCGGCGCCCAACCAGATCCAGACGCGCAGCTATAGCGACAACTACACCATCGTGGTAACGCCCTCGCCGGACACGCGCACGTTCGACATACGGCACGCCTACCTGCACTACCTGCTGGACCCTTTGGCGACGCGCAACCAGGAGATTCTGGACCGCAAGAAGAGCCTGGTGGACCACGCCATGCGGGCGCGGGCGCTGAGCGACGCGTACAAGGCGGACTACCTGCTGCTGGTCACCGAATCGCTGATCAAGGCAGTGGAATCGCGGCTGGACCGCAAGCCGGGGATGATCCAGGAGGCGCTGCACGAGGGGTACATCCTGGCGCCGTATTTCTCCGAGGCGCTGCCGGTTTACGAGAAGCAGGAAAGCTCGATGTTCCTCTACTACACCGAGATGATGCAGGCCATCGATCTGATCAAGGAAGACCGGCGGCTGACGGGGGTGGAATTCAGCAAGGATAGCGCGGCCCGTCCGGCGGTGAGGATGCCGGCGCCTGTGCCGCCTCCGGCCGCGACGGGCGCGGCCAAGACGCTGGGAGAGGCCGAGCTGGCCTACAGTTCGCGCGAACTGGAGAAAGCGAAGAAGCTGTTCCTGAAGACGCTGGAGGAGACCGAGAAGCGGAGCGTACACGCCTCGGCGTATTACGGGCTGGCGCGGATTGCGCTGCTGGAGAAGGATCTGGACGCGGCGGAACGGCTTTTCCAGAAGGCTCTGGAATCGGAACCGGAGGCGTTCGACAAGGGATGGGTCCTGGTGTATCTGGGACGGCTTGCGGTGGCAGCAGGCGACCGCGACAAAGCAACGGAGTATTTCCAAAGCGCTGTTCAATTGGAAGGCGCGACCGACAAGGCGCGCCTGGAAGCGAAGCAGGGCCTGGAACTGACCAAGAAGAAGCAGTAAGGAACCTGAAGGAGTTTTACGCATGAAACGAATGATTCTCACCGGCATCCTGGCAATGGGCGCCGGTGCTACGTGCCTCATGGCTCAGGCCCCGCCCCCGGCCCAAGCCGCGGCTCCGGCACAGGCGTCCGGCCCGAAGGCGCCGGCGCCCAAATCGAAAGCGGAACTGGATGCCGTGAACGCCCTGGTAGCGGCGGCCAACGCCCCCCAATCGGACCCGGATAAGTCGATCGCGGCCGCGGAAGCACTGGTCACGAAATTTGCCGACACCGATTTCAAGGCGATCGCGCTGTACATCGAAGCGGACGCCTACCAAAAAAAGGGCGACTTCGCCCGCATGGAGATCTTCGCGGAGCGCGTGCTGGAGACCAACCCGCAGGATTTCCGCGCCTCGTTGATGCTGGCCAAGCACTATGCCACGCACACCCGCGAAAACGATCTGGACCGCGAAGAGAAGTTGGGCAAGGCGGAAAAGTTCGCCAACCAGGTGATCGAGATGATGAAGACGCTGCCCAAACCGAATCCGCAGTTGCCCGACGATCAGTGGGTGGAAATCAGGAAAGACCTCGCCGCCGAAGGCTACAATGTCATCGGTCTGGCGAACCTGACGCGCAAGAAGTACGACGCGGCGGCGGCGGCGTTCCAGAGCGCGGTGGACACCAATTCGCACCCCGAGCCGGCGTACATGGTGCGGCTGGCTTCGGCATTGCAATTAGGCGGGAAGCACGACGAGGCCATCCTGTGGTGCGACAAGGTGTTGGCCATCCCCGACGTACACCCGACGATCAAGAGCCTGGCAACGCAGATTCGTGCCGGGTCGGTGAAGGCCGGCGGCAAGGCTCCGGGCGGCGCGCCGCCGCAGGCGAAGTAATTTCCCCCTTCATGCGCGCGGAGCCCGCACTTCTCGAGTTGAAACTGAAACATCGGTTCACCAACCCGGAATTGCTGCGCCGCGCGCTGACCCATAGTTCGCTGGCCTCGGAGACGCGCAGCGGCGGCGGAGCCGCGGTAAGCGACAACGAGCAGTTGGAGTTCCTCGGCGATTCCGTGCTGGGCCTGGTGGTGAGCGACGTACTTTTCCGGCGCTTCCCGCTGTACAAGGAAGGCGAGCTCTCCACGCTGAAGGCCCGGCTGGTGAGCGCCGCGCATTTGCACGGCGTGGCGCGCCGGCTGGAATTGGGCAGTTACCTGGAACTGGGCCGCGGGGAAGAAATGAGCGGCGGACGCAACAAGAAGACGCTGCTGGTGGATGCGCTGGAGGCCATTATCGCGGCGATTTATCTGGATGGGGGCCTCGAGCCGGCGTGCAGCTTTATCGTGGAACACGTGATGGACGGCCAAATGGTGTTCGACCAGGAGGCGGGCACCGACATACAGCCCGCCGTCGCCAATTTCAAAGAAGCGTTGCGCGAGATGGCGAAAGCGCGCAAGCTGCCGGAACCGCGCTACTCGACCATCCGCGAGCAGGGTCCGGAACACTCCAAGACGTTCACCATCGAGGTGCGCGTGGGCAAGGAGTGGAGCGGGCAGGCCGACGCACGCACCAAGAAGATCGCGGCGCAGCGCGCCGCGCGCGGCGTTTACGAGCGTTTGCTGGGGGAGGCGCCGGGGGTTCCGGTGGAACCAGAAAGCAAATTGGCCGCCGATGAACACCGATGAACACAGATAAAACCACTGGGCTGCTTATCCGTGTTCATCTGCGTTCATCGGCGGCTCAATGCTTTTTCCAGAGCAACGGAAACAGGTAGATATCAGACTGATGAGCGGCTTCATGAACCCGGCGGAATTTGCCAATATCCGCCAATCCGAGGAAGCATTTTGGTGGTACCGCGGCATGCGCGCGACCCTGTTCCGCATGCTGGAGCCGCATCTGAAGGGGCGCGCGATCGGTAGCGCGCTGGAGGCCGGCTGCGGCACCGGCTACTTGTCGCAGATGTTGCAGCGCGAGCGCGGGTGGAAGATCATACCGCTCGATTTCAGCGGCGATGGCCTGCACTACGCGCGCCAACTGGGGGTCGTGAATCCGGTGCAGGGCGACATTCGTTCTCTGCCCTTCGGCGACGGCGCCTTCGACCTGGTGATGTCGGTGGACGTGATCGCGCACCTGCCGCGGGGCGACGAACATCTGGCGGCGCGGGAGCTGGCGCGGGTGGCCCGGCGCGGCGGCCTGGTGGTGGTGCGCACCTCGGCGCTGGACATGCTGCGCAGCCGCCACGGCGAATTCGCCCACGAACGCCAGCGTTTCACGCGCCGCCGCCTGATGGGCCTGTTCGCCGGCGCGGGCATCCGGGTTTTGCGCTGCAGCTACTCCAACTCCCTGTTGATGCCGATTGCGCTGCTCAAGTTCCGGCTGTGGGAGCCGCTGTTGCGCAAACCGGCGGAGAGCGGCGTGCAGATGGTGGCGCCCTGGCTGGACCGGCTGCTATACGCGCCGCTGGCCATGGAGGCCGCATGGCTCGGCGCGGGACATAACCTCCCGGCGGGGCAATCGCTCGTGCTGATCGGGGAGAAGATGTTGTGATCGCGCGACCTCGGGATTTCCCATCGCTGAGCGTCTTCTTTCCGGCATACAACGATGCGCCGTCGCTGCCCGGCCTGCTGGCCAAGACGTTCGCGGCGCTGGAAGCCCACGTAGCGGATTACGAAGTCATCGTGGTCGACGACGGCAGTCGCGATGACACGGCCGCCGTGCTGGAACGATTGCGCGGCCTGTATAGTCCCCGCCTGCGCGTGGTCACGCATCCACAGAATCGCGGCTATGGCGGCGCGCTGCGCAGCGGGTTCGAGGCGGCCACCAAGGAATTCGTCTTCTATACCGATGGCGACAGCCAGTACGATGTCGGCGAACTGCCGCGCCTGCTGGAACTGGTGGGCCCCGATACCGGCCTGGTGAACGGCTACAAGCTGGAACGTCGCGATCCGGCGCACCGCATCTGGATCGGCAAGACCTACAACTTCTGCGCGCGGCTGCTGTTCGGCATCCGCATCCGCGATATCGATTGCGATTATCGTCTGATCCGGCGCGCGCTGTTGGAGAGGATCCATCTGACTTCGACCAGCGGCACCATCTGCGTGGAACTGGTGCGCAAGCTGGAAATGACGGGCTGCGGGGTGGTGGAAACCGGCGTGCACCATTACGCGCGGCTGTACGGAAAATCTCAATTCTTCCGCCTGCGGTCGCTGGCGACGACGCTTTATGAATTGGCGCGGCTGTGGGTGCGGGTGGTGATTCTGCGCCGCACGGCATACTGAAGCCCGGGCGGCCGCGCGACGGGCAGGCTCAGCACCGAAAGGGTAAACGAACGGGTGGCCACGGTGCCATCGAAGCCTTCGGCCAGCAGAGTGTAGTGGGTGGTGTGCTCGGGCACTACGTCGAAGCAGCGATCCTGCGCCGGCCAGGCGCTCTGCATGGGCGAAATGCGCACCAATCTGGCATTCTCCACCGAATAGCAGAGCTGAGCCGTCTGGCCCGGCGCGAGGGTTCCGACGCTGGCGTAGAAGCGCAGGATCCGTACCGGACCGGGATGCGTGTCCCAGGGATGGACCCACACCTGGCCGTCCGGGCGGCGCGCCAGGCTCAGGCCCCAAAGGGCCACCAGCAGGCTCACCGCGAGGAATATCGTGGCGAAGCGGGAGAGCATTTGGTAGTTGGACTCCACCATGGCGGGTTTAGTTTCGAAAATGCGCTAACCTGCAAGATTATGGCCATTCGAATCGTCCAAGTCGATGCTTTCACCAACCGCCCGTTTGCGGGAAATCCCGCGGCGGTGTGCGTACTCCCCGAGGGTCTCACTGAGCACACCTCCGAGCAATGGATGCGCGATGTGGCGCGCGAAATGAATCTCTCGGAAACCGCTTTCCTGGTTCCGCGGGAGGGCGTCGCGCGGGAGGATGGCTACCATCTGCGCTGGTTCACCCCGGCGGTGGAAGTGGATCTCTGCGGCCACGCCACTTTGGCCAGCGCGCACGTGTTGTGGCAGGACGGCCACCTGCCCGAGGGCCGGCAGGCGCGCTTCCACACGCGCAGCGGCCTGCTGACCGCCGACCGGCGCGGCGACTGGATCGAGCTGGATTTCCCGGCCAAGATCGCCGTGCCGGCCGAAGCGCCCGCCGAGTTGCTCGCCGCGTTGGGAATTGCCGGGGCGAAGTTCGTGGGCAGGAATGCTTTCGATTACCTGGTGGAAGTGGATTCCGAGGAGATGGTGCGCGCGCTTTCGCCGGACCACACCACGCTGCGCAAAGTGCCGGTGCGCGGGGTGATCGTGACGGCGCGGTCGTCGAGCCGCGAGTTCGACTTTGTGTCGCGCTTTTTCGCCCCCGGGTCGGGCGTGGATGAAGACCCGGTGACGGGGTCCTCGCACACGGCGCTTGGGCCATACTGGGCGGGCATCCTGGGCAAGAGCGAGTTCACGGCGTTCCAGGCCTCGGCGCGCGGCGGCGTAGTGAAAGTGCAGGTACGGGGCGACCGCGTGCTGCTCGGCGGTCAGGCAGTGACAGTGATGACTGGGGAGTTGGTGGCGTAATTTGCTTCGCGCGCGGCCCCAATCAGCCTTGACAGGGTCGACCGGCTTGAAGAAAATAGGACAGAGTTATCCTTTGAACGTGGGAGGTCTCCGTGAATACAACTTTCCGGATTGCCGCGATCGCGGTTACCGCGTTCCTCTTCTCACTCACGCCCAAGATTGTCCTCGCGGCACCGGCGGAGCAACTGGCGCTGCGATGGAGTGAACTTCAACCCGTGCTCAAGGGCCGGCAGCTCTCGCTGCGGCTGGCCGACGGGGCGACCGTGGAAGGCAAGTACTCGAGCCTGCAAGCGGACGCGCTATCGATTCAGGTTACAAAGACGAGCGACCCGGCGAAGCATCCGAAGGGTGCGACGAGGTTGGCGAGGCCCGAATTGGCGCAGCTTACTGTAATGCGCCACCGCGGTTGGAAGGGAAGGACCATCGGGCTGATCGCCGGCGGAGCCATTGCCGCTGTCGCTATCGGCACGATTCACGCGATATCGAACAACGAAGTAGGCGGCTGGAGTTCGGGGAGCGCAAGTGCTGCCGCCGCTGGGGGCGCCGGGGCGGCCGGGATCGGTTATCTGATCGGCTGGCTCGGTGATATCGCAGGCTCCCGGCCGGAACGGGCCGTGCAAATTCTGCCGTAGGAAGCGATCCGGTGAACGGCCGAATCGTGGCCGCGGCGATATCATCCGTCTGCAAGAGCGGACTCGGCGCCGCCCCAGCCGCCAGGCTATTGGTCAACGGGAGCCTTGGGTCAGA
The DNA here is from genome assembly GCA_017883345.1 of Candidatus Solibacter sp. Lineage (GTDB taxonomy): Bacteria > Acidobacteriota > Terriglobia > Bryobacterales > Bryobacteraceae > Solibacter. Next base: position 6,678 of record JADGNT010000070.1, read on the forward strand.
ATCGAGATTTGCGGTACCGTAACCAAGGTAAATTGTGATCAAGACCGGCCAGCAGCGGCGCGGAAGCGCGGTGCTACACTGAGTCCGATGCCTTACAGCCACATCCTCTTCCAGGTGGAAGAGTCCGGCATCGCCTTGCTCACGGTCAATCGGCCGGAGAAGCTCAACGCTCTCTCGGGCGCGGCGATCGGGGAACTGGCCGACGCCTTCGGCCGGGTGGCGGCGAACGCGGCAATCCGCGCGGCGGTCCTGACCGGTGCGGGTGAGAAGGCGTTCGTGGCGGGCGCGGATATCGACGAACTGGCGGCGCTTTCGCCGTACAAAGCGCGCGCGTTCGCGTTGCGCGGGCAGGCGGTGTTCCGTCAACTGGAGACATGCGGCAAGCCGTCGGTGGCCGCGGTGAACGGGTTTGCTCTGGGCGGCGGGCTGGAACTGGCGATGGCGTGCACGGTTCGCTTCGCGAGCGAAAACGCCAAACTGGGGCAGCCGGAAGTGAAGCTCGGGATCATTCCGGGATATGGCGGCACGCAGCGCTTGCCGCGCCTGGTGGGGCGCGGGCGGGCTTTGGAACTGCTGCTGTCGGGCGACCCGATTGCGGCGGCGGAGGCGTACCGTATCGGGCTGGTGAATGCCGTAGTGCCGCAGGTGGAACTGCTGGATTATTGCCGTGGCTGGCTGGGTAAGGTGCTGGCCAACGGTCCGCTGGCGGTCGGGTTAGTGCTGGACGCGGTGGATACGGGACTGGGTTGCGGGCTCGAGGAAGGGCTGCGGTTTGAAGCCGCGGCATTCGGCGTCAGCGCGGCGACGGAAGATTGCAGGGAAGGTACGCGAGCGTTTCTGGAGAAGCGGCGCGCGGCGTTTACAGGGAAGTGAGATATGTCGAAAGTATTTGAAGGCCAGTTATCGGCGGCGGGGCTGCGCTTTGCGATTATCGTGAGCCGGTTCAACAGCTTCATCACGGAGCGCCTGCTGGGCGGCGCGATGGACGCGCTGACGCGGGCCGGCGGCAGTGCGGATTTGATCGATGTCATCAAGGTTCCCGGCTCGTGGGAAGTCCCGATGATTGCCGGGGAGGTGGCGCGGCAGCACCGCTACGACGCGGTGATCTGCCTGAGCGCGGTGATCCGCGGCGAGACGCCGCACTTCGATTATGTGGCGGCGGAAGCGGCCAAAGGGATTGCGCAGGTGGCGTCGGAGACCGGGGTTCCAGTGGCGTTCGGGGTGCTCACCACCAACACGCTGGAGCAGGCGATCGATCGCGCCGGCGCCAAGGGCGGCAACAAGGGTTTCGACGCGGCGATGACCGCGATCGAAATGGCCAATCTTCTGCGCACCCTGCGGCAGGCCACTTAGATGGCTTCCCGCCGCCGGGCCCGGCAGCGCGCGCTGCAGATTCTCTTCATCTGGGATGCGCGCAAGCAGCCCGTGGAAGACGCGATCGACGCCTATTACGACGCCCTCTACTCGGAGGAAAAGCTGGAACGCGACCCGTTCGTCGAGCTGCTGGTGCGCGGCACCGTCGAGCATCTGGCCGAGATCGACGGCCGCATCACGCGGCATGCCGAGCACTGGCGCATGGAGCGGATGCCGGCGGTGGACCGCAATATCCTGCGCCTGGCGGTGTACGAAATGACGCGTGGCGGCACGCCGGCGCCGGTGACCATCGACGAGGCGCTGGAGTTGGCGCGCAAGTTCTCCGGCGAGGAATCGGTGCAGTTCGTCAACGGTGTTCTGGATGCGGTGCGCCGCGAAATGACGTAGCCAAAAGGCTGCTTGGCGCGTCTGATTCAACAGGTAGGTTATACTTCACTTAAGAGGACGGATTTCCGCATGGCCCGAAGAAGGCGCTCGCTGTTTGTTTTGCCGGTGATCGTGTTTGCCTGCTCGATGGTGGCCGGCTTTTATGGGCCGAAGATCGAGGTGGCTTCCGCCGCCACGGAGTCGGAAGACCTCGACACCGACGTGCGGAATTTCAGCAAGGTGCTTTCCCTGGTGGAAGCCAACTTTGCCGACAAAGTCAGCGCCGATAAGACGGTCTACAAGGGCGCGATCCCGGGCATGCTGCGCACCCTGGACCCGCACTCCAATTTCTTCGATGCGCGCGAATACCAGTTGATGCGCGAAGAGCAGAAGGGGCACTACTACGGCGTGGGCATGCAGGTGGGCCCGCAGCCCAACGGCAAGACGGCGGTCAAGGCGCCTTTCCCCGGTTCGCCGGCGTACAAGGTGGGGATTCGGCCGGGCGACATCCTGGTCTCGGTGAACGATAAATCCACCGAGGGCCTGAATACCACCGAAATCGCGGATATGCTGAAGGGGCCGCGCGGCACGCCGGTAAAGATCGTGATTTCGCGCGAGGGCTCCCCGGACTTGATGGTATTCACCGTGATCCGGGACGAAATCAGCCGCAAGAGCGTACAGGATGCCTTCTGGATCAAGCCGGGGTACGCGTATCTCAAAATCCTGAGTTTCGGCGAAACCACCGGCAGGGAAATGGAAGACAACCTGAAGCGGTTGGGCGAGAGCGGCATCAGGGGACTGGTGCTGGACTTGCGCGAGAACCCCGGCGGCCTGCTCGGCCAGGGTGTGGCGGTGGCCGACCATTTCCTGCCGAAGAATTCGCTGATCGTGTCGCATCGCGGGCGTTCCGCACCGGAAAAGGCCTATGTGGCGGAGCACGGCAACCGCGGGCGTGAATATCCCATGGTGGTGCTGGTGAATCGCTATTCGGCGTCGGCGGCGGAGATTGTCGCGGGCGCGTTGCAGGATCACGATCGCGCGCTGATCCTGGGAGAAACCACGTTCGGCAAGGGACTGGTACAGACGGTTTACCCGCTGAGCGACAACACCGGCCTGGCGTTGACCTGGGCGCATTTCTATACGCCGAGCGGGCGCTTGATCCAGCGCGATTACGCTAAGAAGAGCTTCTACGATTACTACTTCCACCGCGATGAGAATGCGCGCAATCCGGTGGATGTGAAGATGACCGAGGGCGGGCGCACGGTGTACGGCGGCGGCGGCATCACGCCGGACGAGAAATACGAGACGGCCAAGCTGGATCGCTTGCAGGTGGAACTGTACCGCAGCGGGCTCTTCGACTTCACGCGGTCCTACTTTGGGACGCACCCGGCCAGTCTGCCCAAGGCCTGGATACCCGACGACCAACTGCTGATCGACCTGAAGAGCTACCTGAAGGGCCACGGCACGGTGTTCACGGATGCCGAGTTCGCCAAGCATCGCGACTGGATCAAGCGCTATCTGGCCAAGGAAATGTACACCACGGCGTTCAACGTGGAGGAGAGCGATGCCATGTTCGCGCGCACGGACCCTGAAGTGGAGCAGGCCGTCGACATGATGCCGAAGGCTTCCGCGCTGCTGGAAAGCGCCAAGAAGATCGTCGTGCAGCGCATGAATCCGCAGCGGTAGCCATAGGCGCTATTTATCAGGCGCCAGCAGCGCGAGGAACTGCCGGGCGGTGACGATCTTCGTCGTTTTGTAGGGTTTCTTGGAGTGCTTGATGTTGCCGGTGACGATATAGTCGGCCTCGGCCGCCGCCGCGCATTCGTAGAAGCGGTTGTCGGATTCGTCGGGAGACTCGGTCAGACGATTTGCCGGCGTAACCAAAGTGGCCTCGTCCGCAACCAATGTCAGCAGGCGGGTGACCAGGTGCAAGTCCAGCCCGGCGAATTTGGCGCGGCCAAAAACCTCGCGGTACTCGTCGAGCAGTTCTTCAGAGATACATAGTTCGACGGCGCGACTGGCGATCAATTCCAGCACCTGCGCCGGCAGGCCGCGGGGTTGGATGGCGGCGGAGATGAGCACGTTGGTATCGAGCACGATACGCGGGCGGCTCATCTGACGGGCTGTTTCACGGTCTTCAGCCGTTGTTCCCGGCGGTACGCTGCGATCTCGGCGTTGATTGCACGCTGGGGCAACTTGTCCAGGCCTACCCGGATGGCGTCCCGCTGCACTGCCCTGAGGGCGGCAATGAGCTCGGTGTTGACTGGAGATTCCCGCTTCTGTTGGTATTGGCGAAGTGCTTCCCGGACGAGTTCGCTCAGAGTGCGGTTTTCCTTCCTGGCGAGGCGTTCAACCTGTTTAAGCTGGGCCGGAGGCATGGAGACGGAAAGAGTTCTGCTGGTGCGCATATCGGTATCGTGCTTGTTCGTGCTAAGTGTGTGACTCTCTGGAGGGAAGCATATCGGTAAGGGAGACGCTTGTCAAGCTGCTCCGACAGCGGAAGCGAGGTGATAACGTAGAAAGCCTATGAGGCGCTATTTCCTTTCGTTCGCGTTGTTCTTGGGCGCGGGGTTCGCGCAAACACCCGCCATGCCGAAGGCCGACCTGCTGTGGCCCGCGGGTGCGCCGGGAGCGCAGGGCACCGAGGATATCGACAAGCCGTCGCTTGCGCCGTATCTGGTACCGGCGGGCCGTGGTACGGGCACGGCCGTGATCGTGTGTCCCGGCGGCGGGTACAGCGGGCTTTCCATGGATAAGGAAGGCGACCAGATTGCCCGGTGGCTGAATTCGCTGGGCGTAACGGCATTCGTGCTCAAGTACCGGCTGGGGCCGAAATATCACCATCCGGTGGAACTCGGCGACGCGCAGCGGGCCATCCGCACGGTGCGCTCCCAGGCGTCCGAGTACCGCTTGCTGCCGGACCGCATCGGGATCATGGGGTTCTCGGCGGGCGGGCATCTGGCCTCCACGGCGGGGACGCACTTCGACGCCGGGGACGCCGGCTCGAGCGACCCGATCGACCGGATGAGCAGCCGTCCCGACTTTCTGGTGCTGTGCTATCCGGTGATTTCGTTCGGCACCTTCGCGCACCAGGGCTCGAAGCGCAATCTGATCGGTGAGACTCCCGATCCCAAACTGGTGGAGAGCCTGTCGAACGAGACGCAAGTGACGGCGCAGACGCCGCCCACCTTCCTGTTTCACACCACCACGGACGCCAGCGTGCCGGTGGAGAACAGCGTGATGTTCTATGCGGCGCTGCGCAAGGCGGGTGTGCCGGCGGAACTGCACATCTACGAACGGGGTCCGCATGGTGTGGGGTTGGCGCAGACCGACGAGGCGCTCTCCACCTGGCCCGCGCGGCTGGCGGACTGGCTGCGCGTGCGCGGGCTGCTCAATTCCGCCGCAAGGTAA
>JADGNT010000693.1 GCA_017883345.1 Candidatus Solibacter sp.
ATGGACACGTCCGCGCCCGGGCCCGAATTGAGATAAAGCGTCATCGGCAGCGGCGATGCGCTCGCCACCGCTTCGAAATACGCCACCAGATCGCGCTCGGTCGGCGGCCCGCCGAAGGGCCGCAATGGCGCCAGCATCTGCACCGCATGAGCGCCCAGGCTGTGGGCGAAATGCGCGAGTTCGATCGCCGTCTTGAACGACGGGTGAGAAATGCCGACCATCACCGGGCAGCGCCCCGCAACGAATTCAATGGTGAGGCGGATGAGTTCCTTGCGCTGCGCCAGGCCGAGGTAGGTGTATTCCTGCGCTTCCACGCCGGCAGCAACCACCATGGTGGCGCCGCAGTCCTCGATGACGTAATCGATTTCGCGCTTCAACGCGGCATCATCGATCTTCAGGTCGCCAGTGAAGGGTGTAAGCGGCGCCACGACGAGCTCGGGTTTGGACATACGGCTGTTTCCTTTCGGCAATGTGCGCTGCCTGACAGGCCGCGACCGCTCAGTCCTGAGCGGCAGATGACTTCGGGCGGAACGCCTGATTTTGCCGTTCCATGTCAAAATAGTCAAAGTCGATAAAGTAGACAGGAAAAACGATGAAGCTGAAAATCAGGCGCACTTATACCTTTGTCGAAAACCGCATGCTCGAAGCGGGCAAGGCGGCGGATACCCCGCTGCGCAAGGTGGCGGCGGTGCTGGTGGTGGAAAATCCGTATGCGGGACGCTACGCGAAAAACCTGAACCCGCTGATCGCGGCGAGCGCCGCGCTCGGCCGCGAGCTCGTGGCGATGGCGGTCGCGGCGCTCGCACCCTACGCGGCGCAGAGCGTGGGCAAAGCGGCGCTGGTTGGAATTTCCGGCGAGCAGGAACACGCCAATGCCCTGCTCACGACCACGTTCGCCGAGCCGTTGCGCGAAGCGTTAGGCGGCGGCGAGGCCTGGATCTCGTCCATGACCAAGGTCGCCATGGCCGGAACGCAGATCGATGTGCCGATGAACTGCAAAGACGCACTCTACGTGCGCTCGCATTACGACGGCATGACCCTGATGCTGCCCGATGCGCCGATGCCCGATGAAATCGCGGTCATCCTGTGCCTCGCAAACCGGGGCCGGCTGAATGCACGCGTCGGCGGACTGCGCCACGACAAGTTGAAAGGCGAGAATGGCCTCGTCTAAACCATGAAGACCGCAATCGTCAACCTCGGCCCCATCCTCTCCGGCGACTGGCGCGCCCCCTACGCGAGCGGCGACGCCATCCTGATGGAGGCCGGCAAGATCGTCGAAGTCGGATCGGTGTCGTCTGCGGCGGTGGCCAGCTGCGACGTCGTGATCGACGCCGATGGCGCCACGGCCATTCCGGGACTCATCGACTCGCAGGTGCATAACACTTTCGGCGACTACACGCCGCGGCAGAAGACCGTGGGGTTTCTCGAGAGCTATGTGCACGGCGGGGTGACCAGCGCGATCAGCGCATCCGAAATCCACGTGCCCGGGCGCCCCAAAGATCCGGAAGGGGTGAAGGCGCTTGCGCTCGCCGCGATGAAATGTTTCGAGCACTACCGCCCCGGAGGCATGCGCGTCTGGGCCGGCTCCATCATCATGGAGCCGGGTCTCACCGAGGCCGACTTCAAGGAGATCGCCGCCAAGGGCGTGTGGCTGGCGAAGGCCGGCTTCGGCTCGGTCAAGTCGCCTTACGATTACGGGCCGATGATCGAGTGGGCCAGGAAACACGGCATGGTGACCATGGTGCATACCGGCGGCTCGTCGATCCCGGGCTCGTCCGGCATCTGGGCCGACCATCTGCTTGCGATCAAGCCCGACGTGTCCTTTCACGTGAACGGCGGTCCGGTGGCGATGCCCGACCGGGATTACCCGCGCATCGTGAACGAAAGCCGGATCGCCCTGCAAGTGTGCACCGCCGGCAATCTGCGCGCCACGCTGCTGATCGCGGACCTGGTGCGCAAGGCCGAGCAGTTCGACCGCTTTATCATCGCCACCGACACGCCGACCGGCAGCGGCATCATGCCGCTCGGGATGATGTACACCATCACCCATCTCGCCAGCCTGAGCGACATGCCGGTCGAATGGGCGATTGCCGCGGCGACGGGGAACAACGCCAGGGTGTACCGCCTCAACTCGGGCTTTCTAAAACCGGGCCGCGATGCCGATGTGGTGCTGCTCGATGCCTGCGTCGGCGGATCGAAAGACAACGCGCTCGACTCCCTGCGCAACGGCGATATCGCGGCCGTCGCGGCAGTGGTGACCGACGGCGTGCCGCGCTTTGTCGGCCGCAGCCGCAACACGCCGGCGCCGATGCGCAATGTACGCGTCAGCGAGTGCCGCATTCCCCAGGACTACACCGGGTCCGCCCACTGAATCGGAGAATAACCATGCCACGACACAAGAACTATCTGCCTCACGGCGTCATTCCGGCCGCGTTGCTGCCCTTCCACGAAGACCTGTCGATCGATGCGGCCTCATATCGCTCGCATCTGCGCGACGTGGCCTCGGTAGAGGGGATTTCGGCGATCACCATCAACGCCCACGCAACGGAAGTGGCTTCATGCAGCTTCGATGAGCAGAAATACGTGCTCGAGCTCACGCAGGACGAAATCGGCGCCCGCATCCCGATCGTCAACGGCGTATACGCCGAAGGCAGCCTCGAAGCCGTGCGCGTCGCGAAAATGGCGCATGACGGCGGCGCTTCCGCCCTGCTCGTCTTCCCCTCAGGCGTGTATACCTTCGGCCAGCGCCCGGAGATGGCAGTCGACCACTTCCGGCGCATCGCGGAGGCCACCGACCTGCCGCTCATCCTGTTTCAATATCCCCTCGCCGGCGGCCAGGGCTATCCGCTTGCCACCCTGCTCAAAATAGTCGAGGCGGTGCCCACGGTGCGGGCGATCAAGGACTGGAGCGCGAACCCGCAACTGCACGAGCGGCAGATCCGCGTCCTGCAGTCGCGCACGCCGCCGGTCGTGGTGCTAACGACGCATAGCGCATGGCTCCTGAGTTCGCTGGTCCTCGGCTGCAATGGCCTGCTCTCCGGCAGCGGGTCGGTCATCGCCGACCTGCAGGCCCGGCTGTTTCGCGCGGTGCAGGCGAACGATCTCGCCACCGCGCGCAGCCTGAACGACCGCATCTGGCCGACGGCCGAGGTGTTCTACGCCGAGCCGTGGGTCGACATGCATAACCGCATGAAGGAAGCGCTGGTGCTGCTCGGCAGACTGCCGCGCGCCGTGGTGCGTCCGCCCCTGATGAAACTGTCCGCGCCGGAAATCGAGCGGATCCGGAAAGCACTGGTTGCGGCCGGTTTGCTCGCAGACACCACCGTAGCGAAAAAAGAAGCGTCCTTAGCCTAGCCCTCATTCATCCGGCGGCATTGCCATAGCTAGCCGCCGTCGGAATGGTTCGAGGGACGGGTATCGCCCAGGCGCGGCCGATCAGAGTACCCACAGCGGACGTCCGCTCCTCGGCC
>JADGNT010000694.1 GCA_017883345.1 Candidatus Solibacter sp.
GTCGCCTTCCTGCTCGAGCTGGAACTGAAAAAGGACGCCCCCGCCGGCGCGGCCGAACTCGCCTTCTCCGCCCGCTACCAGACCTGTAATGACAAGTCATGCGTGCCCTCCAAGTGGGCCGGCGCCACCACGCTGACCGTGGACCCGGCGGCCGCGCCCGCCACCGTAGTCATCCCTGCCGGGTACTCCGAGCCGCGGGCGCCCGCGCCGGCCGCATCGTCCACCGCAGGCACGCCGGCCGCGCCGGCCGAAGGGCTGGTCGCGTTTCTCGCCGTGGCCTTCGGCATCGGCCTCGCCTCCATCTTCACGCCCTGCGTCTTCCCCATGATCCCGATCACGATGTCCTACTTCCTCAACCGGCAATCCGGCGGGCGCCGCGAGAGCATCGTGCAGGCGCTGGTGTTCTGCCTGGGAATCATCGTGCTCTTCTCCGGCCTCGGCTTGGCCACCACCGCCATCCTGGGGCCGTTCGGCATCGTCACCCTGGGGTCCAACCCGTGGGTCAACGCGTTCATCTCGGCCCTCTTCATCGCCTTCGGATTGAGCCTGCTGGGGGCCTTCGAAATCACCATCCCCTCGGTGATCCTCACGCGCCTCAATCGATCGGCGGACCAGGGCGGCTACGTCGGCAGCCTCCTCATGGGGCTGACGTTCTCGCTGGCATCCTTCTCCTGCGTGGGACCGTTCGTGGGCACCTTGCTGGCGGCGTCGGTCTCCGGCGGCAAGACGCGGCCGTTGATCGGCATGGTCAGCTTCGCCACCGGTCTCGCGCTGCCGTTCTTTCTGCTGGCGGTGTTCCCGTCGTACCTGAAACGCATGCCGCGCAGCGGCGGTTGGATGGCGCGGGTGAAAGTCGTCATGGGCTTCGTCATCCTGGCGGCCAGCCTGAAATATCTCAGCAGCCTGGATCAGGTGCTGCAACTCGGCTGGCTGACCCGCGAACGTTTCCTGGCCGCGTGGATTGTGCTCTTTGCCATGGCCGGGCTGTATCTGCTGGGCTTCCTGCGCCTGGAAGGCATCAAGCCGGAGGAGCCCATGGGGCTCGGCCGCCTGCTCACGGGCGCGGCATTCCTGATCTTCGCCGTCAGCCTGCTGCCTGGGATGTTCGGCGGCAAACTGGGCGATCTCGACGCCTATGTTCCGCTGGCCACGCAGCCGGCGGGTATCGCCGGATCCGGCGGCGAAAGCGCGTTGCCGTGGATGAAGAATCAGTATCGCGAGGCGCTCGATCGCGCGCGCCGCGAAGGCAAGCTGGTGCTGCTCAACTTCACCGGCTACGCCTGCACCAACTGTCACTGGATGAAGGCCAACATGTTCACGCGGCCGGAGATCGCCGCGGCCATGAAGAATTTCGTGCTGGTGGAACTGTACACCGACGGCACCGACGCGGAGTCCGAGGCCAATCAGAAGGTGCAACTCGCCAAATTCCATACGGTGGCGATTCCCTATTACGCCATCGTCGATCCCAATGAAAAGGATGAAAAGGCGCTCGCCGAATTCCCCGGCTCCACGAGAGATGCGGTGGAGTACCTGGCGTTCTTGAACAAGCCGGCGCCGACGCCCGCCCTCCCTGCAACGACGCCCGCCGCCGCCCCCGCGCCACCCTCTTCACTGCCCCAGGCATCGAAACTGGAAGGCGGCAACATCGATACCGCCGCGCTATCCGGCAAGGTCGTGGTGGTGAACTTCTGGGCGACGTGGTGCGTGCCCTGTATTCAGGAGATCCCCGGCTTCAACAAACTGCACAAGGACTTCGCCGGGCAGGGCGTCGCCGTGCTGGGCATCTCGATGGACGACGAGGGCGTGGCACGAGTCCGGCCTTTCCTCAAAAAGCACCCGATGGATTACCCCGTGGGCTTGGGCAGCGAGGCGCTCAACAAGCAATACAACCTCGATCAACTGCCGGTCACGCTGGTCTTCGACCGCACCGGCAAGCAGGTCAAGCGCTTCGAAGGCTTCACCTCGGAAGCCGATCTCCTGTCCGCCGTCAAGCAAGCGCTCTAGCGTGGCGCTGTAGCGTAGCCTTTTAGGCTGCCATGCCCCCATTCATGGGGGCATTCTTCTTTGTTTTTCCGTCCCGCACGCCTCATAATCATTCTTGGAGAATCCCGTGAAATTTAAAACCGCAATTCTGCTTCTCAGCGCCGCCTGCACCGCTGCCGCCCAAGCTCCTGCCACTCCCGCGCCAGCCCCGGGCGCCGGCCGCGGCGCTCCTGCCGTGAAGTCCGCGGAAGTTTCCGCCGACGGCAAGATCACCTTCCGTCTCCGCGCCCCCAATGCCAAGGAAGTCTTCGTCACCGGCATCGGCCAGCGCATTGCCATGCAGAAGAATGAACAGGGCGTCTGGACGGCCACTACCGACACCCTGAAGCCCGACATTTACACGTATTCGTTTTCCGCCGACGGCATCACCCTGAACGATCCCGCCAACCCGCTGTTCAAGACCTCCTATGGCAGCGCCGGTTCCAGCCTGGTGCACGTGGGCGGCGCGGTCAGTTGGGAGCCCGCCCCCGGCGTGGCGCGGGGCGCGGTCACCCGCCATTTCTACCATTCGGCCGTGGCCGGCGACGATCGCGACTACTGGGTCTACACGCCCGCCAACTACGATGCGAAGCGCAAGGAGGCGTACCCGGTGCTGTACCTGCTCCACGGTCTGGGCGACGAAGCCGGTTCGTGGATCGCCACCGGTGCGGCCAACGTGATTCTGGATAACCTGATCGCCCAGGGCAAAGCCAAGCCGATGATCATGGTGAATCCGCTGGGCTACGGCAACGCCGGCGGACCGGGCGGCGCGATGGGCGCCGAGATGCTCCCGGCTTACGCCCGTACGGTGGTGGAAGAGGTCATGCCGCAAGTGGAAAAGGCCTACAACGTGACCCGGGACCGCAACCAGCGCGCCATCGCCGGCCTATCCATGGGCGGCGCCGAGGCAACCTTCGTGGGCCTGAATCACCTGGATAAGTTCGCCTGGGTCGGCTCCTTCAGCGGCGCCTATGTGATGTGGCCGGGGGCTCGCGGGGCTCGCGGCGCGGCCACGCCTGGAGCGGCGCCTGCCGGCGCTGGACGCGGCGGACGCGGCGGGACTCCCATCATCGATGCCGAGGCCATGCCCAAGAACTTCCCGAAGCTCGACGCCAAGGCCAACTCGCAAATCCGCCTGCTCTGGGTCGCCTGTGGCACCGCCGACAGCCTGGTCGGCGTCAACCGCCAGTTCCGCGACTGGCTGAACACCCAGGACGTCAAGCTCACCTATATCGAGATCCCCGAGATCGGCCACGTCTGGCCGCTGTGGCGCCAGAACCTTACCGATCTGGCCCCGCTTCTCTTCCAAGCGAAAGCCAAGTAACGGGTTGACAGACGAAAGCGTCTGTCCCTGGAGTTTCTACATTTTGCTGGTAACTTTCATGGGCATCAGCCCCGGAGGGGCGCGAGAAAGTAGCCCATGGCGCGAGCCATGGGAACAAAC
>JADGNT010000071.1 GCA_017883345.1 Candidatus Solibacter sp.
CGGGCTTCGCGATCTTCCACTTCGTGGCGCGGAATTTCCCGGTTTTCGAGGCGGCGGCGCATGAGCCGGCGCAGGCGGAACTGGAAGAATCGGAGGCAGACCCAGTCGCCGTCTGATGCAACCGCCGAGCAAAATCCGCCTGGGACTGGCCGCCAAGCTCGCCATCTGCGTGGTCGCGAGCACGGCGGTTTTCTTTGCCTCGTTCGGGTATCTCAACCTGCGGATGGAGCGCAGCCACTCCGAGGATCTGATCAAGCAGTCGGCCTACCGGACGGCCGACGTGATCCTGCGCAGCACGCACTACGAAATGCTGCACAACGATCGCGATGCCCTGTACAACATCATTCGGGAACTGGGCAGCGAGAACGGCATCCGGCGGATCCGCCTGTTCAACAAGGAAGGGCGGATCACGCTCTCCACCGAAGCCGGCGAACTCAACACGGTGGTGGACAAAAAAGCCGAAGCCTGCTACGGATGCCACCAGCAGTCCGCGCCGCTCACCAAATTGAACCGCACGGACCGCGCGCGGCGTTTCACCGATAAGCAGGGGCACAGCGTGCTGGGGGTGATCCAGCCGGTGGATAACGCGCCGGAATGCTCCAATGCGGCCTGCCACGTGCATCCGGCCGGGCAGCAGGTGCTGGGGGTGATCGACGCCAATCTGTCGCTGGACACGGTGGACGAGCAGATGGCGCAGCACCAGGCGAACCTGGGGTATTTCCTGGTGGGCGCGATTGTGCTGGGATCCGCGCTGGCGGCAGGATTCATCTGGATCGTAGTGTACCGGCCGGTGAAGAAACTAATTGCCGGCACGCACCGCGTGGCGGATGGGGACTTGTCGTATCGCCTGCCGGTGGGTTCGGACGACGAACTGGGCGACCTGGCGCGCTCCTTCAACAAGATGACCGCCAAAGTGGAAGGGGTGCAGGCGGAGATCGAAGAGCGCGTGCGGCGCAAGACGGCCGAGCTGGAGAAGATCCACAAAACCCTGCTGAGCTCGGAGAAGATGGCCTCGATCGGCAAGCTGGCGGCCACGGTGGCGCACGAAATCAACAATCCGCTGTTCGGCATCCTGACGTACGCGCACCTCACACTGCGCGGCGTGCAGAAGCTGGAATTCGAAGGGCGCGACGAGATGGCGGAGCAGTTGCAGACCATCGAGCGCGAGAGCAAGCGGTGCGGCGAACTGGTCAAGAGTCTGTTGACGTTTTCGCGCCAGGCGCCGAGCCAGCGCGAGCCGCAGGATCTGAACACGGTAGTGCACCGCGCGGTCCAACTGGTGAAGCACAAGCTGGACATGCAGAGCATCGAGTTGAAAGAGAGCCTGGCGGAGGGGTTACCGGCGGTGGAATGCGACGGGAACCAAATCCAGCAGGTGATTCTAGTGTTGATGGTGAACGCCTCGGAGGCGATGCCCAAGGGCGGCCGGCTAGAGGTGAGCACGGAATTCGACCGGGCGGGCGAACAGGGCGTGGTGCGCGTGAAGGATAGCGGTTCGGGCATCCCGCCGGACGTGCTGCCGCGCATCTTCGACCCGTTTTTCACCACCAAGGAAGATCAGAACCGCACGGGCCTTGGGCTGGCCGTGGCGGCGAGCATTATCGAGCAGCATGCGGGTGAAATCACCGTGCGGAGCGAACCGGGCGCGGGGACGGAGTTCCGAGTGGCGCTGCCGGCGACGGCGGCGGCGCTGGCGGGCGCCAGGCAGTGAGCGGACACGGCACAAATGGTAACGGGAAGCAAGGGGAGGATCAAATGGCAAGCGTAGTGGAACCACCAACGGCAACTCGAACCAAGGGCAGAATCCTGATCGTCGACGACGAACTGGTAGTGCGCGATTCGCTGGGCAAGTGGTTTACCAGCGAGGGGTATATGGCGCGGCCCGCCGGGGGCGCCCGGGAAGCTCTGGAGGCGATCCAGCAGGCGGAGTTCGATATTGCGCTGCTGGACATCAAGATGCCGGGCATGGACGGCATGGAGCTACAGGCCCGTTTGCGGGAGGCGGATCCGGACCTGACGATCATCATTATGACGGGTTATGCCAGCGTGGAAACCGCGGTGCAGGCGTTGAAGATGGGGGCCTACGATTACATCACCAAGCCGGTGGATCCGGATGAGCTGTCGCACCTGGTCTCTAACGCCTTGGAACATAAGCGGGCGCGGCGCGAAGTGAACCGGTTGCGCGAAGACCTGTTGGAAGCGGCCCCGGGGACCGAGTTGATCGGCAAGAGCCCGGCGATGAAGAAGGTCACCGAGCTGATCGAAATGGTGGCGCCCACGGAGGCCACGGTGCTGATCACGGGGGAAACCGGGACGGGCAAGGAAGTGGTGGCGCGGGCGATCCATGCGGCCGGTCCGCGGCGCTACATGCCGATGGTGACGGTGCATTGCGGCGCGCTCACCGAGACGCTGCTGGAAAGCGAACTGTTCGGGCACGAAAAAGGCGCGTTCACGGGGGCGCAGTACCGCAAGAAAGGCAAGTTTGAGGTGGCCGACGGGGGCAGTGTTTTCCTCGACGAGATCAGCGACATCAGCCTGAAGACGCAGACCGACCTGTTGCGGGTGCTGCAAGAGAAGGAAATCGTGCGCGTGGGCGGCAATCAGCAGATCAAGGTGGATTTCCGGGCGATCGCCGCCACCAACAAGAATCTGGAGACGCTGGTCAAGAACGGCACTTTCCGGCCGGATCTGTACTACCGGCTGCACGTTTTCTGCATCGAGCTGCCGCCGTTGCGCGACCGGCGGGAAGACATACCGCTATTGGTGGCGCACTTCCTGAACAAGTTCTGCATGGCCACCAGCCGGCCGGTGCCGCAGCTCTCGCAGGAAGCCATCGAGGTGCTGATGCGGCACGATTGGCCGGGCAACGTGAGGGAGCTGGAGAACGCGGTGGAACGGGCGCTGGTGGTGGGCCGGGGCAATGAAATCCGTCCGGCGGATTTCTCGTTCCAGTTCCAGGTGGACGAGCCGAAGGGCGGCAAGACGCTGGACGACATCGAACGGGTGCATATCGAACGCATACTGCGCGAGACGCAGCACAACCTCTCACGCGCGGCGCGGATCCTGGACATCGATCGCACCACGCTTTATAACAAGCTGCGGCGCTACGGTCTGCGGTGAAACCGATTCACCTGATCCCGCTAGCCAACGGGGCCGGGCCGCTGGAGCCGGGACTCGTGGTGCTGGAACATCTGGCGGTCACGCTGGCGCGCACGTTCCGCACGCCGTGCCGCATCCGGCCGGAGACGTTCGACGTTTCGTTCGCGCTGGACGCCGCGCGGCGGCAGTATTATTCCACGGCGATCCTCCAGCGCCTGGAGCGCGCCTCGGACCTGGATGCGCGCATTCTGGGCGTGACGGCGGGCGATCTCTATGTCCCGGTACTCACCTTCGTGTTTGGGGAAGCGCAGTTGGATGGAAACTGCGCGGTGGTCTCCACGGCGCGGCTGCACGAGGAGTTCTACGGGATGCCGCGGCGCGAAGAACTGTATCGCGAGCGCCTGGTGAAGGAGGCGGCTCACGAGCTGGGACACACCTTTGGGCTGCGCCACTGCGCGGATTGGCGGTGCGTGATGTCGTCCAGCCACGGGGTGGAACGGCTCGACGTGAAAGGGGCGGATTTCTGCGCCACTTGCCGGAAAAGGGTGCTCAGCGACGGATACTGGTAGGGGGAGTTTCTCGCAGAGACGCGAAGCACGCAAAGAACACGAAGAAATTTAGCCGCCGATGAACGCCGATGAACGCCGATAAGACCTAGAGTGCTTATCGGCGTTCATCTGCGTTTATCGGCGGCTGGTCTTCTTTTTCCATGGTTATGCCACAGCGCATTCAGGTCCGATTGCGGGGGATCGTACAGGGGGTCGGGTTCCGGCCGTTTGTGTACAATCTGGCGCAGCGGCTGAACCTCGCGGGGTATGTCTTGAACGATTCCTCCGGCCTGATCGCGGAAGTGGAAGGCCCGGCGGCGGCGATCGAGAGTTTCCTGGAGGCGCTCGGCAGCGAGCATCCTCCGCTGGCCTGGATCCAGGATCGCGCGGTGACTTCCCTGCCCCTCAACGGCGACCGCGAATTCCGCATACGGCCGAGCGTGGCGGAGACCGGCAAGTTCGCGCTGATCTCTCCGGACATCGCGACGTGCGCCCAGTGCCTGGCCGATTGCACCGATCCGGGCAACCGCCGGTACGGGTACGCCTTCACCAACTGCACCAACTGCGGCCCGCGGTACACCATCATCCGCGACATCCCTTACGACCGGCCGCACACCACCATGGCGGCCTTCGCCATGTGCGCGGAGTGCCGCGCCGAGTACGACAACCCCGCCGACCGCCGCTTCCATGCGCAACCGAATGCGTGCCCGGCGTGCGGTCCCGCGCTCTCCGCGGAGATCGCGGAAGCACAGCGGCGGCTGGCGGACGGGGAGATTCTGGCGATCAAGGGGCTGGGAGGATTTCACCTGGCCTGCGATGCAGGCGACAGTGCGGCGGTGGGCCGGCTGCGGGCGCGCAAGCGGCGCAGCGACAAGCCGTTCGCGGTGATGGTGCGGAATCTGGAGGCGGCGCGCGACATCTGCGTGGTGGACGACGCGGCGGCGCGGGCGCTCAGCGGGCCGCGACACCCCATCGTGATTCTGCCGCGCCTTGACGTGGCGCAGGCACTCTTGCCTGCCGTGTCGAGACTCGTCTCGACACCCGTTCGCGGGCGCGACACAGTGTCGAAGGCAAGCGTCGGCATGAGTGCCGACGCGGCAGGCAAGAGTGCCTGCGCCACGTCACTTCCGGAAGGCATCGCTCCGCGCAATCCGACGCTGGGCGTCATGCTGCCGTACACGCCACTGCACCACCTGCTGTTCTCTGGCGCGCCGTTCGCGGCGTTAGTGATGACCAGCGGCAACCTGAGCGAAGAGCCCATCGTGGTGGAGAACCACGACGCTCGCGAGCGTCTGGGCGGGGTGGCCGACTGGTTCCTGGTACACAATCGCGATATCTACATGCGCGCCGACGATTCGGTAGTACGTATCTTCGAAGGCGAGGAGCGGGTGATGCGGCGATCGCGTGGCTACACGCCGCAGACTCTCGACCTGGGGCGCGAGTTGCCCGAGCTGCTGGCGTGCGGCGGCGAGTTGAAGAACGTTTTCTGCCTCACCAAGGGGACGCACGCCATCCTGAGCCAGCACATTGGAGATCTGGAGAACTACGAGACGCTGGTTTTCTTCGAGGAGACGCTGGCCAACCTGAAGAAGCTTTTCCGGGTTACGCCGCGCGCCGTGGCTTACGATTTGCACCCGGGCTATCTGAGCACGAAGTATGCGCTGGGCTTGGCGGGGCTGGAGAAGATCGGCGTGCAGCACCACCACGCGCACATCGCGAGTTGCATGGCGGAAAACGGATTGACGGGCGAAGCGATCGGCGTGGCGATGGATGGAACGGGATACGGCGTGGACGGCGCGATCTGGGGCGGCGAGTTCCTGGTGGCGAGCTACGCGGGGTTCGAACGGCGCGCCCACCTGCGCTACGTGCCGCTGGCCGGCGGGGACGCGGCGGTGCGCGAGCCGTGGCGCGCCGCGTTGGGGTATGCGGGCGCGGCGGAGCGCTTGTTGGCGGGCGTGGGGGGGCACATCGGCGACCAGCGGCTGCGCGCGGTCGAGCGGATGATCGCGACCGGGACGAATACGGTGATGACGTCCTCCTGCGGGCGCCTGTTCGACGCGGTGGCGGCGCTCATCGGATTGCGCTACGAGGTCAATTTCGAAGGCCAGGCGGCGATCGAGCTGGAAGCGATTGTGGACCCGTCGTGCGAGGAACGGTACGAGTTCGATATCGGCGGAGACGAACTCGACTTTCGCGCGATGATGGAGCGCATCGTGAAGGAACGGGCGGCGCCATCGGTGGTGGCGGCGCGCTTTCACAATACGCTGGCGGCGGCGATCCACGAGATGTGCCTGCGCATGCGGCGGGAGAGCGGGATCGAGCGCGTCTGCCTGAGCGGCGGCACATTTCAGAATATGCGGTTGCTGGGTCTGACGGCGCGTGCGCTACGCGCGTCGGGGTTCGAGCTGTTTCTGCACCGCAAGGTACCGCCCAACGATGGCGGGATCGCGCTGGGGCAGGCGGTGATCGCGGCGGAACGGATGAAGTGAAGGAATGGCCACAGATGAACACAGATAAACACGGATAAAACAAAAACGCTCAAGGTGTTTGCTTAGGGGGCCACGCAAGAATAACTTCGCAGTTGCTGCCGTGGCGCACGCACTCCTGCGTGCCGCGTCGAGTCCCCGAACTCCTGTCGACGCTGGAGCGCCGTGCGGCAGCGGGCGTCGGCAAGAGTGCCGACGCGGCACGCAGGAGTGCGTGCGCCACATCTGCCAGTCAGCCAGTGTGAGGCTATTCTTGCGTTGGCCCTAAGCGGATGCGCGCGCTATCCAAAGGCAAGAATCCAGCCTACCAGCCTAGCGGCTTGCCCTGGTTCTGCTCGTCGAGCCACTTCTGCAACGGCGCGAAGTAGTCGCGGATGGCAGTGGCGTCCATCTGGCGCGTACCGGCGATCTTTTCCAGCGCCTCCTGCCAGGGGCGGCTCTGGCCCATTTCCAGCATGGCGTTGAGCTTGGCCCCCGCTTCCTTGTTCCCGTAGATGGAGCAACGGTTCAGCGGCCCGGTGCATCCGGCAGCCTGCGACAGCGCGCGGTGGAACTGGAACTGGAGAATGTCGGCCAGGAAGTACCGCATGTAAGGCACGTTGGCGGCCACGTGATACTTTGCGCCGGGGTCGAAATCGGCCTCGCCGCGGGGGGCACCCTCTGGGTCCGGCGGCGCGATGCCCTGATACTTCTGCCGCAACTGCCACCACGCCTGGTTGTACTTTTCGGGCGGGATCTCGCCGGAGAATACCTTCCAGCGCCATTGATCGATCACCAGCCCGAAGGGCAGGAACGCGATCTTCTCCAGCGCCTTATGCAGCAGCAGTCCGATGTCCTTGGAGGTGTCCGGGGCCCGATCGAGCAGCCCGATCTTGACCAGGTATTCGGGCGTGATGGAGAGCGCGATGGTGTCCCCGACCGCTTCGTGGAAGCCGTCGTTGGCGCTGTCGCGGAAGCTGGGCGGCAGCTTGGAGTAGGCCCGCTGGTAGAAATTATGGCCCAGTTCGTGGTGAACCGTGAGGAAATCCTCGCCGGTGATCTGGATGCACATCTTGAGGCGGACGTCGTTCAGCGTATCGATATCCCAGGCGCTGGCGTGGCACACCACATCGCGGTCTTTGGGCTTGAGGAACAGCGAGCGCTCCCAAAACGTTTCGGGCAGCGGCGCCAACCCGAGCGAGGTAAAAAAGCCCTCGCCGTACTTGACCATCTGCTTCCAATCCGTATTGCGCTTCTTGAGCAGGGCGGTGACGTCGTATCCGGGGTCGGCATTGGCGGGGGCGATCAGCGGGTAGATGTTGTCCCAGTCCTGCGCCCACATGTTCCCCAGCAGGTCGGCCGGGATGGCGCCGCCCGGGGGCACGGCGTCGCCATATTTTTCGTGCAGACGGTTGCGCACGTAAGCGTGCAGCGAGAGGTACAGCGGCTTGACCTGATCCCATAGGCGGTCGAGTTCCTTGGAGAAATCGTCGGGAGCCATGTCGTATTTGGAGCGCCACATGGCGCCGTTGTCCTTGAAGCCGAGTTGGCGCGCGCCTTTGTTGGCGAGATCGACGTAGCGCACGAAGTCCTGGCGGATGGGTTTGGAGATGGCGTGCCAGCCGGTCCAGGCATCCCGCAGCGCTTTGGGGTCGCGGCTTTCGGCCAGGATTTTGCTCAGCTCTTCGAGATCCCGGCAGCTTGCCGGGCCGCTGGGGCAGTACTTGCCCTTGCCGTAAGTGCCCTCCATGCCGGTCACGATGCGTGTCAGTTCCTCGCTCTCCCTGGCATCGGCCGGGGTGGCGATGGTGAGCGAAAGCTTGAGCAGTTTGAGCTTGCGGGCGGTTTCGGCGTCGAGTTTGAGCCCGTCGAAACGCGTGGCCTGCTTGGCGTAGGCAACGGTGGCGGCGATCGCCTTTTCGTCGAGCTTGGCGGCGATGGCCTCCGTATCGTCGGTGATGTAGGTGGACTTGATCCAGTCGGCGCGGGCGGAGTCTACGCCCAGGAGCAGGAGTTTCTGTTCCGCGTCATGGATGAATTTGCGGGCCTCTTCGGGGGTGGCCTTAGGGTCCGCCGCCAATGCCATCGCGGCCAAGGTACAGGCGATGCATGCTGCTGCGCGAATCTTCATGCCTTCACCTTAGCAAGGCTCGCGGTGTTTTTGCGTGCGTGATTTGGCGTGGGTGCACCGGCCGTGTTAGCATTTGAATATCTGCGTGACGTATTCGCGGGGACGTAGTTCAGTTGGTTAGAACGCCGGCCTGTCACGTCGGAGGTCGCGGGTTCGAGCCCCGTCGTCCCCGCCATTCGTTTTCAACGTTTTCCCAATCTTTTCATGAGTTTCCGGTAATGTGCGCGGCGACGCGTGGCGACGGCAACCGCCACCGAATGCCCCCAATACTCGGGGCGAACTGTAGCACCTACTGTAGCAGTCCGCCGAATAGCCCGCGGTCTGATTTCGGACAGCTTTCAACGCTCTCGCTGTCCTCAGCTCGACCCCCATTCAGGCGCTATCCGCCAACGAAGCTCTCGCGGGAACCGCTGTGCGCGGTGGCGATGTGGTCGAAATGATTGGAACCTTAGACTTTTGCTCCGGAGGTAAAACAAATCAATCACTTACAGACCATGCTCTATGAAAACACGAGACTTAGCGAGGTGCCCGTTGGACCTCGTATGGACCTTGTGGGGCGGTTTTCTGCGTTTTGGACTTTGTCCGGACCTCGATCTGGTGACCATGGACCCTTTGCCGTGCGGGCAAACGCTCAATCTCGGGACCGGCGCCTCCACCTTGGATGGTTTCCCGGCGTTTGGGACCCTGTCCAGACCTCGATCTCCTGACCGCGATCATTTGCCACGTCGATCCAGCGTTCGAGCGGGGACCAACGCTTTCACACGGGGCATTCCACCCTCGCGCGAGCGCTGCCCCGCTTTTTGCCGTCGTCTGTTGAGCAGACAACGAGGGGCATCCTATACGTAAAGGGATTTTTCGATCCCAGGCATCGTCCCGGCGTGAGGAACATTCTTGCAGAGCTGCCCACCAGGGCGCGGCTGAATTCGCGGAGTCAGTAAGCCTGGCCGCGGTTGTCGACGTCGCTCACTACGACGTTGCCAGGCTGATCGAGGCTGAAAAAAACGCGCCACTTGCCGATGCGCAGGCGATACCGGCCTTTCAGCGCACCCTTCAGCGCCTTGACGTCGCCGCGACCGTCAGCAGCAAACGCTTCCAAGGCGTGAATAATACGCGTCGCGTCGGAGCGGTCCATGTGGGCGAGTTCGCGCTGAGCGGCAGGTTTATAGACGAGAAGCCGTTTCACAGACCTAGCCGTTGCTTCAATTCGCCGTGAGAGATGCTCTCTCCCTGTTCGGCTTCGGCTGCCAGGATGCGGGCGATGGTCTTTTCATCGACCTCTTCTTCGGGAGCCTCTGCGAGGCGGCGGGCGAACTCCTCATCACCGATTGGCTTGGGGGATGCCAGAAGGGTCAAGAGCGCGTGGACCTGCTGCGGAGGCAAGAGGTCGATCATCTCATGAAGCCGGTCCAGGTCACTCATGATTCGCCCCACTGCCGGCGGTGCACCATGTCTTCAGTATACAGAGATGCGCAGAAGTCGGGCTACGCAACTTCCAAGGGCTCCCGGCGACTACCACCGGCAAAGGTGGGAAGAGTAACGAGGCCCCGACCACGAAGGCAGCGCGAAGGCGGCGAAGAAGAAATATCGGCGCGTGCGGCATCCGCTTGCGCTATTCTTCCAGCGTCTCCCGCACGCGCTCCGCGATCACGGCGCTGCGTAGCGTTGAACCGCTGGCGACCCGTGATAATTGAAGGCCAACAGGCCGTTTACCCGAGCGGCGTGGGACGATTCGCGATGATTACCGCTCGCCTGGCGTTTCCGTGCAAGACTCGTGCAAGACTCCCAGCAAAACACGCCGACATTGGCTGGACGGCGGCTCGTGGCCCGCACGGAAAACACAACCACTTAGCACACGTCGCTACTCCTTGGAACCACCCTGTTCGGGTTCGAGCCCCGTCGTCCCCGCCATATATTTTCAACCACAACGATCACTGAAACACTCGCCGGCGCATTTTACGCGGGGACGAGCGCGCGCGATTCCTCCAGGTGGCTTTGCAGGGCTAATCGGTAGTGCAATGCTGGATCGGATGCACGCCACCCGACACCATGCCGCCGGATTTTACCGTCGCAGGATCAGCGAGAACAGTTACAGAACGCAAAGTGCTGGTCTTTCCGCGGTTGGAACGAGTAGCTCCTTCCCTCCAGCTTGTCCATGCTTTTCTCCGCGTATTTCTCCGCGTCCCCGCGATGAAACGCATTTCTCCCCCACCCAATCCCGAGTCACGCCATCCCCCAATCCCCTCCCCTTTTTGCTATATTTGTCTCGACCCCTAAACCGCTATCATCATGTCAACCACGTACGGAAAGGAAGGTGTCTGGTGAGTTCAACGAAAGACCCTAAACCCAAGAACGCTGTCTCCCGCCGCGGATTCCTCGGCGGCATGGGCATCGGTACGGGCGCTGTGGGAGCGGGCCTCCTCGAAAGAGATGCCCTCGCCGCGCCGGCCGCCGCCAATGTCGTCGGACCCGGCCCCGTCCCCATCACCCTCAACATCAACGGCAAACCCGTCAACCTCACCGTCGAGCCCAGGGTCACCCTGCTCGACGCGTTGCGCAATCACCTCGATTACACCGGCGCCAAGAAGGTCTGCGACCGTGGCACCTGTGGAGCCTGCACCGTCATCCTGGCCGGCAAGAGCGTCTACGCATGTAGCGTTCTGGCCATCGACGCGCAAGGCCGCAATATCGAGACCATCGAGGGTCTCCCGGTCAACAACCCCATCTCTAACGCGTTCGTGAACAACGACGCGCAACAGTGCGGATACTGCACGCCCGGCTTCGTCATGGCCACCAAGGGCTTCCTCTCCGAACACCCCAGCCCCACCATGGACGACGTGAAGAACGGGCTCGGCGGCAACCTCTGCCGCTGCGGCACCTACATGGGCGTCCGCCAGGCCGTCCTCGAAGCCGCCAAGAATATGAAGGGAGCGAAAAATGGCTAACACACCCGACTACAACTGGCCGCCGATGGAGACCCGCAAGATCATCGGTAAGCCCTTCAAGCGCGTGGACGGCCCGATCAAAGCCTCCGGCCGCGCCAAGTACACCTCCGACCTCAAGATGAAGGACATGCTCTACGCGGTCTACCTCACCTGCCCGCACGCCCATGCCCGCATCACCTCCATCGATACCAGCGCCGCCGAGAAACTCAACGGCGTCAAGGCCGTCCTCGTCATCGCCGAGGCCGGCAAGGAACTCCAGTGGCACGGCCAGGAAGTCGCCGCCATCGCCGCCACCACCGAGGAAGCCGCCCGCGAAGCCGTCCGCAAGATCAAGGTCGAGTACGAAGTCCTGCCCCACTTCGTCAACGAAGCCGACCTCGCCAAGGCCGCATCCCGCGGCAAGGCCGCCGGCGAGAAAGTCACCGGCGATCCCGAAAAAGCCATGCAGGATGCCGAGGCCGTCTCCGACGGCGTATACGGCATCCCAGTGGTCACTCACTGCTGCCTCGAACCCCACGGCTGCGTCATCCAGTGGCAGGGCGACCAGGTAATGGCCTGGCCTTCCACCCAATTCGTCACCGGTTGGGCCGGCACCCTGGCGCCCAACCTCAAGGTCCCTGCCGCC
>JADGNT010000695.1 GCA_017883345.1 Candidatus Solibacter sp.
CCCGGCGCGTTCGAATCGTTATTCGTGGATACCGGCGCCGTCCCCCCGCCTACGCCGATTTGCACGCCTTGATACCATTTGCGCCCACCCTTGTACCCGCCATTGATCTGCAAGACCAGCTTATCGTCGCCGATCTCTACCTTGGTGATCTGCACCAGGTCGCCGTTGCGCGCCGCGGGGCCACTCTCGCGGGCGATCGCGGTCCACTGGTTCTTGTCGTATCCGTTCTTGGCGTCGAATTCCAGCGCTTTGCTCGAGCGCGGCAGCAGCGCCTTGACCGTGGCGTATTCCGCGGTCAGCCCGCGCGTCAGTTCCACCCGGTCTTCCCAAGTGAGTTTGTTTCCCGCCGGCAACAGCCCCGGCGCGAACGTTAGGATGGCGATGACGGCGTAACCTCGCATGCTTCACTCCCAGCGGGCGGGTCTGTGAGCGGTGAGGCCTGCCGGCAAATGGGAGCCTGGCGGAGATAGACGAACAGCGCGATCAGCACCACGGAAGTCAGGATGCTCGCTTCCGGGCCATACGCCCCGCCACTCCACAAGCTGCCGGCGGTCCACGACATCTCGTAGCCCGTCACCTTCATTCTAAGCCCGCTGACGTTGACCCCGAACAGCGGCAATGTAAAGTTCCACCCGAAATGCAGCCCGATTGGCAGCCACAAATCGCGGCTCCGCAAATACGCGTACCCGAACAGGATCCCGAACCCCGCCGTATTCGCCGTGCTGAACCAAGTCGCACCCGGGTTGGAGCCGTGGAGCAGCGCGAAGACGATTCCCACCGGGACCACCGTCGCCCACGGCCCCGCCGCCGCCAGCAGTTTCTGAAACCCGTAGCCGCGGAAAAATATCTCCTCCCCCACCGATCCCGCCGCCAGCAGAATGCCCACGAAGATGATGGTTCCCACGGTTGGCTGGTCCGCCGGCGTGGGCGTCAGATGCGCCGCCCCAAACAACAGCGCCGGCACCAGTACCAGCGCCGCCGTGCCGGCGCCCCCCGCCAACCCCAGCACCAGGTTCTCCGCCGAGTTCCGATTCAGCCAAAGGCCGATCTCCACCACGTGCCGGTCTTCATAAATGCGCAGCGCCAGCCAGTTGGCGAAAACCGCCGAGAGCAGCGTCGCCCCCGTCACGCCCGTCAAATACCCGCCCAGCCACACCAGCAGCCCGCTAAATACAAACGCGGTGGCATAGAAGAGCGCCACGTATACCGTCAGGTGGATGCCTAGCCTTAGCGGATCTTTGCCCGAAGCCACCCCATCAATATAGCGAACGCAGCGGGTGCTCAACCGTTTTGGGGTAGGCTGGCCGGAAATACACCGCAACCCCGCGGGATACGCTCCCCCTTCCTCGTGTCCCCAAAACGGTTTAGCACCCGAACGCAACCGTCGGACCCCACCCCGCATCTAACTATTTAGATGAACCGGCGTTGTATCGTTCGGGACTTCAAGCGCCAGATTCTTCCCGCGCCCCATCGTCCCCATCCGCATTTCTGGCCAGATTCCGGCCTGCATGCCGCGTGGCTCGGCCATACTTCCGTGCTGCTCAAGATCGACGGCGTGACCATCCTCACCGACCCCGTCTTCAGCGCGCGCGCCGGTATCGGCTTCGGTCCCGTCACGCTTGGCCTGAAGCGTCTGGTCGCGCCCGCCCTCTGCCTCGCCGAGTTGCCGAAAATCGACCTCCTCCTGCTCTCCCATGCCCACATGGATCACTTCGATATCCGCAGCCTACGCCGGCTGGAAAGCCCAGCCACCACCGTGGTCACCGCCGCCCGCACCGCCGACCTGCTGCGCGTCCATCGGTACGCCGCCGTCCAAGAGCTCGCCTGGGGCGAAGGCACGCGAGTCGGCCCGCTGGAGATCCGCGCCTTCCAGGTGAAGCACTGGGGCGCCCGCATGCGCAGCGATACTTACCGCGGCTATAACGGCTACACCATCGAGGCCGGCCGCTATCGTGTCCTGTTCGGCGGCGATACCGCCATGACCACCTGCTTCCGCGGGTTGAAGTCCTCACGCCCCTTCGACCTCGCCATCATGCCCGTGGGCGCCTACGATCCGTGGATCCGCTCCCACTGCAACCCCGAGCAGGCCTGGCAGATGGCCCAGGACGCCGGCGCGGAATTCTTCCTGCCCGTCCACCACCAGACCTTCACCCTCAGCCGCGAGCCCTATTTCGAACCCATCGAGCGAGTCTGCGAATCCGCCGCCCGCCACCCCGACCGCGTGGCAGTGCATCAAATCGGCCAGCAATTCCACCTCTGCTGACCGGCGCCCCCCCCCTGAAACTTGCGCTTCCACGCAGCGCGGAGACGCTGAGAAAAACGCAGAAAAGCAAAAGCAATCTCGCCGGAAGGGGCAGGATTGACCCCTTGGCTGGGTCGCGCGCGGAGCGCGCGGAGGAAAACTCCTGCCAGTTCTGGAAGGCGCGGAACCGTGGCGCGGAGGTGGAGATCGCCCAGAACGGGAAAGCGTCGGGCGCTCTGACACCCAAACCGCTCGACTGAGCGGAGTGGGGCGGGCCCCCGCCTTGTTTTTTTGCCTGGTCCTGCGCACACCAACGAATTGTGGTGTTTTGCGTCGATTTGTCTTTTTTTCAGGTACTTACCCCCGTCACATGTGGCATCCTGCCACGTATACGCCGGCAAAAGGTTAGGAAACTTTTCCACATTTTGTTGAACTTTCCTTGTTTTCTCCGATTTGCCTGTGGTAAAGTCAACCAAAATCCGAGTTAGTGTTAGGGGGTACAATCAGAATGAAAAAGTTGACGGTGATGGCGTTGTTTTTCGCCAGCCTAGGTTTCTCGCAGGTAAACACCAGCCGTCTTGACGGCGTGGTCACCGACCCGACCGGGGCCGCAGTGCCCGGAGCGGAAGTCACGGTCACCAACCTCGCCACGGACCAGAGCTTTAAGACCACAACCGCCGAAGATGGTGGATGGGCGGTGCCGTCAATGGCGGCCGCGAAATATAAGATTGCCGTAAGCAAGTCCGGGTTTAGGGTGGGTCTGACTTCCGGCATCGAGGTCAGCGCCGGTGTTCCCGCCACAGTGAATATCAAACTCGAAGTCGGCGCTTCTACCGAGACAGTGGAGGTGGTGGGCGGCGCGGAAATCGTGCAGACCTCCAGTGCGGCGGTCAGCAGCACCATCGGCGGCCGGCAGATCTTCGAACTGCCTTTCGCCACGCGCAACGCCGTCGAGTTGCTGGTGACCCAGCCGGGCGTGCAGACGCCGGGCAACCCGCGCAGCTCGTCGGTCAACGGACTTCCGCGCGGCGCGCTGAACGTGACCATCGACGGCATGAACACCCAGGACAACATGTTGAAGTCGAGCGATGGCTTCTTCAGCTATATCTACCCGACGGTGGACTCGCTGGACGAACTGACCGTGACCACCTCGGCCGGCAGCGCGGATTCCAGCGGGCAGGGCGCGGCGCAGATTAAATTCACCACCAAGAGCGGTTCCAA
>JADGNT010000072.1 GCA_017883345.1 Candidatus Solibacter sp.
CATCCCAAGAAATGACCGGGCGCATTGTCACCCCGGTCGCGGCTCGGATCGGTTGCTATCGATGCCCAGCTTGCGCATCTTGTTTTGCAGCGTGGTGCGCTTCATGCCGAGTTTGGCGGCGGCGCCGGTGTCCCCGCCGACCTTGCCCCCGGCATCGTGCAGCGCGCGCTGGATGGCCTCCCGCTCGGCGGCTTCTAAGGTGACGACGCTCGCCCCCACCGGACCGCGCTTGAGTTCGCGCACCGGGACTTGCAGGGCACTGCCGGTGGAGAGGATCACGGCGCGCTCGATGAAGTTCTGCAGCTCGCGGATGTTGCCCGGCCAGTGATAGCGGGCCAGCGCATTCATGGATTCGGTGGGGATGCTGGTGATGCGGCGGTTCATGCGGCGGGCGTATTGCTGCACGAAGTAACGCACCAGCAGCGGAATATCGTCGCGCCGTTCGCGCAGGGGGGGCGCCGTCATGGGGAAGACGTTGAGCCGGTAGTAGAGATCGGCGCGGAACTGGCGCTGCTCCACGAGCTGCGCCAGGTCGCGATTGGTGGCCGCCACCAGGCGGGCATCGGTGCGAATCGTGCGCGAACTCCCGAGGCGTTCGAACTCGCGCTCCTGAAGCACGCGCAGCAGCTTGGACTGCAGCTCAATAGGGATCTCGCCGACCTCGTCCAGGAAGATGGTGCCGCGGTGCGCCAGTTCGAAGCGGCCGATGCGCTGCGCGATGGCGCCGGTGAACGCGCCCTTCTCGTGGCCGAAAAGTTCGCTTTCCAGCAAGCCGGTGGGGATGGCGGCGCAGTTGAGCTTGACGAAGGTGGCTTGCTTGCGCGCGCTGAGGTCGTGGATGGCGCGCGCCAGCAGTTCCTTGCCGGTGCCGGTTTCGCCGTAAATCAGCACGGTGGAATCGGTGGGCGCCACGGTTTCCAACTGCTTGAGGGTGGCTTTCAGCGCGCGGCTTTGGCCCACGATCTCCTCGAAGCGGTTGTCGGTGCGGATCTCGTCTTCCAGGTAGACCTTTTCCTCCTCCAGCCGCACATTGAGCTCTTCGATGCGCTTGTAGGAGAGGGCGTTATCGAGCGCGATGGCCACCTGGCCGGCCACTTGGTTGAAGAAGCCCAGATCGTCGCCCAGGAAGCGGTCCGGCCGGCGCGAGCCGACATTCAGGGTGCCGAGGGCGGTGCCGCGCGAGATCAAGGGGACGCAACAGAGCGATTGAATTCCCTCGCGTTCGAACAATTCGCCCGTGGTGGCGGAAACAGCGCGCGCCTCCTCCAGGCTGAACACCCGGCCCTGCCGCGTGCGGAAGACGAAGCCCGCCAGACTGTCATCGAGCGGCACAATCGCGTCCTCGCGGATGGCGCCCGTGCCGTCCGGAAAATCGAGCATGTGCAGGCGCAGGGCACGGATGTCGGGATCGTGGATCAGCAGGCTGGCGTAGTCCAGGCCGAAACAGCGGCGCAACGACGCGGAGATGGCCTGAAACAACTCGCGAGTCTCCAGGCAGCCGGCCACGGCATTGTTGACTTCGAGCAGGGTGCGCAGGCGGTCGCGCTCGTGGGCCAACTGCTCTTCGTAGGCCACGGCGGCTTCCGAGTGGAGCGCATTATCCACCGCCACCGCCACCTGGCGCGCCACCTGGCCCATGAATTCGATGTCTTCTTCGGAGTAGGCGTTTTTGGTCAGCGAGCCGAAGTGGAGCCCGCCGAGTTCCCGTTGCGCCGTGAACAGCGGCAGGATGCAGGCCGATTGCACCCCGTTGGCGCGCAACAGGTCGAGCACTATGGGGAAGCGTTCCTCGGCGGCGGTGTCGGGGATGTAGTAGGGGCGGCGCGACTGAAGCGCGGCGATGGTGGGAGTCTGTTCGAACGGTGTGCTCTTGGGCGGCTTGCCGTGGACCGGCTGCTCAGTCTCCAGAATGTGCAGGCGGACTACGCGCTCTTTGGCGTCGATCAGGGTGAGGCTGATGAAATCAAAGGGCACCAAGCGTTTGAGCAGGCGGCTGAGGTCGGCGAAAAGGGTGGAGAGTTGGCGGTGGACGGCAATCGATTCGGCGACTTCGAGCAGCGTCTCGTAGCGTGCCCGCGTGGCGTCCGGAGGGAGAGGTGCGGTGGATGGCATCAAGGCGTCGAGCCGACTTTTCCCACCCTACCACAAGCCGGCGCATGACAAATCTCCTGCAAGACGGCACGGATCAAAGGCGTGACCGCCACCAGTTCGACTCCCTCGGCGTGCATGTGCGCTAACAGGGATTCGCCCGCCGGATCGACGAAATCCACTTCGCCGAGGTCCAAAACGGTTTTCCGGCCATGGGTCGTGGAACTGGCGGTCTTCCAACACTGTTCGAGTTCGTGGACCCAAAGCCCGGATAGCCTGCCTTCGAGTTTGAGCCGGAACTCCCGGGCGCTGTCGTGAAGCGTGATTTTCAGCATGGGCAACCGATCCATATCCAGGGCACGATGCATGCCAGAGTGCGAAACCAGCACAGATAAGGACATAGCAGGGCGGCGCCGCTCCCCGCGCGCGGCGGCTGCTGCCCAAATACCGGCAAATCCGGCAGGTTCCCGGTCCTCGGCCTATCGAAAGGCCGCCCTTCCGCCGATATGACGGAAGAGGGAACTCCGCCGTTCGCCATGGAGAAATGGGTCGCAGCCTTCGCGTTGTGTGTGTTTGCTCCGGCCGTGGTCGCGCAGGATCACGACCGGTGGCGATTCTGGACATTCTCCGACGGGTTGCAGGAAACCTTCAGCTACTCGTTGGGATTGGGCGCAGGCGGTTCGGTAACGATCCGCCACGGCGCGGTTCCATTCATGAGCGTCCTGGATGGCTATGGGGTGGCCCACATAGCCGATCCACATCAGAACGTCAGGGCGGATGGGGTGACCCGCGGACGGGCAACGCTGGGGGCGAATGGGTCCACCTGGGCGGCCATTGATGGAAACCTGATGGAATACCGGGCCGGCCGGTGGATACTGCAATACCAGACGCCGCCTGGCCTGCGCCTGATCGCGGCGGCGCCCGCGGGGAACCGGGTGATCGTGTTGTTCTCCACCGCGCTGCGCGAATACGATCCGGCCCACGGGACGTGGAGGGAGTTCAGGAACCAGGACAATACCCGCCTGGGGGGCTTTACGGCGATGACGGCGCGCGCCCCGGATTTCTGGATCTCTGGCGTGCGGGGACTGGCCCGCTTGCGGGTTGAAGGGTACGGCGTTCCGCAGTGGAGCGAGATATCCGGCGCGGGCGCCGGGCTGAGCCAGTTTCACTACCCCGTGACGGGGCGCGACGGTGAACTGTTCGCACAGGCGAAGGCCGGCGCGGGGCGAATGGCGGTGGTACGATGGTCCGCCAAGGGCCTGGAGAAGGTCTATGTTTCCTCCGACGGCGCTCCCCGCGGGTGGCGCGGGCCGGATGGATCCGTGTGGATTCTGGAAGGTGCTTCGCTCTTTCGGCTGACGGAAGGCGGAAGGGCGCCGGTGCTGCGCAACGGGGTGCTCTCCGGCAACGTGTTCGATATCTACTCCGAGGACGGCAAGTCGTTCTGGATGGCCGGCTCCGAGGGCGTGGCGCGCTACACGGCGGCGCTCTGGCAAGCGCCGGAAGGCCTCGCCGGGTTCGACCGGCCGGTGCATGCGGCGTTTGAAGACCGCCAGGGGCGCCTCTGGTTTGCTGCCACGGACTACCTGCTGGAACTGGATGGCGCGGTGTGGAAGCGCCACCGCATTCCGTCCGGCTTGCGGACCCACACCACACAGACCGCGAGCGTGATGGAGAGCCCCAACGGGCGCGTCGTGGTCAACTGCCTGGCGCAGGATCAGACCGACCTCATGCTGGAATTCGATCCGGGGAAAGGAGAGTTTCACGCCATCCACCCGCCCGAAGGGCGGCAGATCGTGCTCATGGCGCCGCGCAGAGCG
The DNA here is from genome assembly GCA_017883345.1 of Candidatus Solibacter sp. GTDB lineage: Bacteria > Acidobacteriota > Terriglobia > Bryobacterales > Bryobacteraceae > Solibacter. Next base: position 3,909 of record JADGNT010000072.1, read on the forward strand.
GGAGGTCTATGGGCCGCCACGGTGGCGAAGAACCTTCCCGGATTCCGCTTGGAGATCTACCATGGAAAGCGCCTGACGCCGTTCCTGGACCTGGGAAAGGAATGGGACGGCGGCGATGTGCGCTCCATCGTTGACCGTTCGAACGGGGAACTCTGGCTCGGGGGGATCAACGGCGGCTGCCTGTATCGCGGCGGCCGTTTGACCCGTCCGTTTGTCAAGGACCTGGGGTACACCGATAGCGGCGCCTTTACGCTCCACGAACTGCCGGATGGCACGTTGCTGGCCGGCGGGCGGCGTGGTGTGTTTCGCTGGATGGGTTCCTCCTGGACGCTGCTGCGCAGCGGGCTGGATCGCGTACGCAGTTTTCTGCAGGCGAGGGACGGCGCCCTGTGGGTGGCGAGCGCCAGCGGAGTGGATCGTTTGACGGGCGGCAATTGGATCGACCACGGGGTGGAGGAGGGGCTGCCTTCGAACATCGCCAGCCTGGTTTTCCAGGATAGCCAGGGCCGCATTTGGGCGGGCACCTCGCAGGGCCTGGCGGTGTATCACCCCGATGCCGATTCGGACCCTCCCGTAACGCTGCTCGAAAGAGGCGTCGAGCCCAGGGAAGCGCCGTCTTCCGGAGATGTACGCTTTGCCTTTATCGGTCTGGACAAGTGGAAGCAAACCACGGCCGAGCGGCTGTTGTTCTCCTACCGGCTGGATCGAGAGGCCTGGACGCCGTTCCAACCAGGCAACGCAGCCGTCTTTCAGAAGCTCGCGTCCGGGAATCACCGCTTTGCAGTGCGCGCCATGGATCGTAACGGCAATGTGGACCGGCATCCGCCGTCGATCCAGTTTCGGGTCTTGAACCCGTGGTACCTGAGCGGCGCCTTCCTGCTGCTGGCCGCCGCCGGCATCGCTGTGATCCTGACCCTGGGATACCTCGCGATCTCGCAATACTTCCGGCGCGGCGAACTGATTATCGAACTGCATCGCGCCAAGCTGCAAGCTGAGAGCTCGAGCCGGCATAAGACCGAATTCCTGGCCAACATGAGCCACGAAATCCGCACGCCCATGAACGGTATTCTCGGCATGACGGAACTTGCCCTGGATACGCCGCTCGCGCCGGAGCAGCGCGAGTATATGGAGACGGTGAAGAGTTCCGCCGGGTCGCTGTTGAGAGTGCTCAACGACATCCTCGATTTCTCCAAGGTGGAGGCCGGAAAACTGGAACTGGTGGCGGTGGATTTCGAACTCCGCAAGTGCCTGTCCGAAGTCATGGGCGTGATGGTTTTCGGCGCCAGCCAAAAGGGCCTGGCATTGGTGTGCGAGGTGGATCCCTCTGTTCCGCAATGGCTGTGCGGGGATGACGCGCGCCTGCGGCAAATCCTGATCAACCTGGTGGGCAACGCCATCAAGTTCACCGCCGTGGGGAGGGTGGAGGTTCGGGTGCGCCGCGAGACCGGGGCCGGGGAGGCGGAACCGTTGCACTTCGTGGTGGCCGACACCGGCGGCGGGATTCCGGCGGACAAGCAGGCGGTGATTTTCGCGCCCTTCGAGCAGGGCGATGCCTCGATGGCGCGCCGCTTCGGCGGAACCGGTCTCGGTCTGGCCATCGCGTCCAAACTGGTGGGGCTGATGAATGGAAAAATCCGCGTGGAGAGCCCCTGGCAGGCTGCCGGTTCGGAAGACCCGGTGGACGGGAGTGCCTTCCACTTCACGGCGTGTTTCGCGCCCGGAACCCCCGCCGTGGCGGCGCCCGAAACGGTGGCTGCCGCGGTGGAGCGGCCGTTGCGGATTCTGTTGGCGGAAGATAACGCCGTGAACCGGCGGTTGGCGTGCTATCTGCTCGAAAAGAAAGGGCACACGGTGATCACCGCCCAGGACGGCCGGGAGGCGCTGGCGATGCTCGAAACCGAAACCGTGGAGCTGATCCTGATGGACGTTCAGATGCCCGGCATGGACGGAGTCGAAGCCACGCGCGTCATCCGCGCCAGGGAGAAGGCGAGTGGCCTGCACGTGCCCATCGTCGCTCTGACCGCGCACGCCATGAGCGGCGACCGCGACTATTGCCTGGCTGCCGGCATGGACGACTACCTGACCAAGCCGATTCGGGCGGAGGACCTGCACCGCGTGCTGGCCTCGGTGGGAGTGGGGGCTTAACCATCGGCGATAGCACTAAACTGGTATCTTGCCTCTCTATCCGCCTCGCCGGCTCGGGTTGCAGTTGCTATTTCTGGCTGCCGTGGCGCTACTGGCTTACGCGCCATCGCTCACCATCCCGCTGATCGCCGACGACTACCCGAATATCTCGCAGGCGCTCACCTACGGAGCGCCCGCGGGGTTCGGCACGCTGCTGCACGATGCGCAGTTCCGTCTGCGCGCCACCAGTTATTGGGCCATGTACGGGCTCTGGCACGTCGCCGGGCTGACTCCGCCGGTCTATCACGCCGCCAGCCTGGCGCTGCATATCGCCAATACCTGGCTGGTGTTTTTCGTGGCGGCTGCCTGGCCGCGCATGCGCCCGGCCGCATTCTGGGCCGCGGCTTTCTTCGCGGTGCACGAGGGCCACCAGGAAGCCGTGATGTGGTTCTCGGCGATCAATGAGCTGTTGATGTTCCTCTTCGGAATGGCGTCCTTGTGGTGCTGGAGAAGCGCGCCCGATGGAGCCAAATCTGGGTGGCGGAGGGAGTTGGCGGGGGTGGTGCTGTTCGCCCTTGCCCTGATTTCCAAGGAGTCCGCTATTTTCCTGCTGCCGCTGTTCGTGCTGGCGGTCGAGCCGGAGGAGTGGCGCCGCCGGCTGCCGCGATTGGCGCCGCATCTGGTTCTGGTCCTATTGGGTCTGGCCTCGATCGCGCAGAGCCGGTCCAACTCGTTCCGCTTCACGGACGGCAGCTTTTCGCTCGATGCGCCGTTCTGGCTTACCTGGCCGCACAGCTTCGCACGCCTGCTGTGGATCTGGGGATGGCCGGCCGTGCTGGCCCTCTTCCTATCCAGTGACCGGCGATTCAGGCGAGGCGCCGTGGCGGCGCTGGCCTGGATGGGAATCGCTCTCTTGCCGTACAGTTTCCTGACCTATTCTACGCAGATTCCGAGCCGGCAGGTCTACCTGGCCAGCGCGGGACTGGCGTTTCTGGTGGGACTGGCGCTGGCAAAGTATGAGGGACGGCGGATCGCCGCCGCGCTGCTCGCCCTCATGTTGCTGCACAACACGGTGTACTTGTGGACTAAAAAGCGAGCTCAATTCGTGGAGCGCGCGGCGCCCACCGATCAATTGGTCGGCTTCGCGCGCCGCACCCCGGGGGCGATCTGGATACAGTGTTTCCCTCTGCCGGCAATCGTGGCCGATGAGGCGGTGCGGCTCGCCACCGGGCGCTCGCCATCCGATCTGGTGTGGAGTGCCGGCGCGGCTCGGGAACGCTCGGCAGCCCCGTTTTGCTATGCGGACAAGTCCAGCCAAGGGCTGCGCCATTGACCGGGAGCTTCCGGATTTCGCTTGATTTTCACTTTTTGTTCGCCCACAATGGTGTCGGGGGTTTCGATGGCACTGACGAAGCGGCAAAAGCAGGTGCTGGATTTCATCGCCAATTTTGTCGACGAAAATGGCTACTGCCCGAGCTTTGAGGAGATCGCGCGCGGGCTCGAACTGGCGTCGCTGGCCACGGTGCACAAGCATATCTCGATGCTGGAGGCCAAGAACTACCTGAAACGCGGGTTCAACCAGAGCCGCTCGCTGGAACTGACGCCGAGGTACATTCAGGAGCAGCGGCGTCCCAAGGCGGTAGTCACGGAGATTCCGCTGCTGGGACGGATTGCGGCGGGCCAGCCGCTGGAAGCAGTGGAGCAGCGCGAGGTGTTGCACTTCGCGGATTTCGCGGGTCACGGCGACACGTACGCACTGGAAGTGCGCGGCAACTCGATGATCGACGACCATATCTGCGACGGCGATATGATCCTGCTCGAGCGGGTCACGGAGGCGCGGGACGGCGATATCGTGGTGGCGTTGGTGGCCGGCAGCGAAGCCACGCTGAAACGCTTCTACCGCGAGGCGGGAGACACAGTCCGTCTACAACCGGCCAACGCAACCATCAAACCGATATTGGTTCCGGCAAGGGAAGTGCAGATCCAGGGGCGGCTCGTGGCCGTCCTGAGAAAGTACAGGTAAGAGGAGAACTATTTGGCGGTGTAAGCGGCGCGGAGTTCCTGCTCGGCGCGGGACCAGTCTGCTTCGGGGGAGCCGCCCTGAGATCCGCGGGCTTCCCAATACGAATACGCCAGACGCGCCACTGCGTCCTGGAAAGACCCGGCGGGCATCGCCACCATGGCGGCGGGCGTCACGGCCAGGACTTGCGGTTGGGACGCAGAGGTGTTGGAAATTTCTACAGAAGAAGGACGAGCGACGCGCTGCGGGCTTGCAGACCTACGGCGAGCCGGTGCGGCGGTTGCGCCGGACACGACTATTTGATTCTCGGAAACACGCTTTCTTGTCATAATAATTATCTGCTTTCTGATAACGAGATCGTTTCTTTCTATTTTAGTCGATTTATCATTGCATTCGCATCAAAAGTTTCTATCGGTTGGATTGTGTGACGGATTTTTCTACAGTTGCGGCCTCGATACGCCAAGCGGCGTTTGCGGCGGGGCAAGCGCGGCGAGAGGTTTCGGAGGGTGCTTAACCGTTTGGGGGGGAGGTGGGCCGAAATACGCCGCAAACCCGGGACTGACATGAATTTCCGGCGCAGTTTGCCGGAAATTCGCTGTCTGTCCCAGGGTTTGCCCCACGGGATACGCTCGCGCGTTCGTCGTGTCCCCAAAACGGTTAAGCACCCGGTTTCGGACAGGCTAATCCGATGGGTGTATATTTGAGGTAGATTGTGCAAATACGCGCGGGTTTGACATTGGCGATGGCGATGGCGGCAGCCGTTGGTGCGGCCCCGAAGATCATCGCGGTGGACGTGAACGGGATGGTGCATCCCATCACCGCTGAAATTGTGGGCGGTGCGCTGACACAAGCCAAGAACGAAAATGCATCGCTGGTCCTGGTGCGGCTGAACACACCGGGCGGATTGATGGACGCGATGCGCGCCACCATCGAAAAGATGCTCGCCTCACCGGTTCCGGTGGTGACCTATGTGGCGCCCAGCGGAGGGCGCGCGGCGTCGGCCGGATTCTTTCTTCTCGAAGCGGGCGACGTGGCGGCGATGGCGCCGGGGACGGCGACCGGAGCGGCGCATCCGGTCCTGATGGGAACCGAGATGGATGCCGTGATGAAGCAGAAAGTGGAGAACGACGCGGCGGCGTACCTGCGCAGCATTTGCGGCAAGCGGGGGCGCAACAGTCAGTTGGCGGAGACGGCCGTGCTCGAAAGCAAATCGTTCACGGAGCGCGAGGCGCTGGATCAAAAACTGGTGGATTTGGTCGCGCCGGGCGAGCGGCAACTGCTGGCGGAACTGGACGGGCGCACGGTGACGCGGTTCGACGGCACGGTGACCACCCTGCACACCGCGGGCGCGGAGATTGTGGAGTACCGGCTCACCCTGCGCGAGAAGATCATCGCCAGCGTTGCGGACCCCAACATCGCGCTGGTGCTGCTGGTAATCGGCGCGTTGGGTATTTACGTGGAGTTCTCCTCGCCGGGGCTGATTGCGCCGGGAGTGTTCGGCGGAATTCTGGTGCTGCTGGGCCTATCGGCAATTTCGGTGCTGCCGATCAACTGGCTGGGGGCGGCGCTGCTCCTGCTGGCATGCACGCTCTTCGTGCTGGAGGTGAAGTTCACCTCGCACGGAGTGTTGGGAGCAGGCGGCGCTCTCGCCATGGTGTTGGGCGCGGTGATGCTGATCGATAGCCCGGCGCCGGAATTGCGCATTCACTGGAGCACGGCGCTGGCCGTGACGCTGCCGTTTTCGGCGATCACGGTGTTCCTGTTGACCATCGCGGCGCGCGCGCGGCGCAATAAAGTGGAGACCGGGGGCGAGGGCATGATCGGGCAGACCGGCGAGGCGTTGACCGAACTGGCGCCCGAGGGCAAGGTATTCGTCCACGGCGAGTATTGGGACGCGGTAGCGGTGCGCCCGGTGGCCGCGGGGGCACGCGTGAAGGTAACGGCCATCGACCGGTTGAAACTGACGGTGGAGCCCGCGGGGTAAGCAGGCGGCGGGCTTCTGGAATGGGTTGCGCAACGTAAAAGGAGACGGCTATGTACGATCTGAGTCCGGTGTTGTTGATCTTCGTGATTATCGTTGGAATCTGGCTGCTGAACTCGATCAAGATTCTGCGCGAGTACGAACGCGGGGTGATTTTCCGGCTGGGGCGATTGCTGAGTGCGCCGAAGGGACCCGGGTTGATCTTCGTCTTCGCGCCGGTGGACCGCATGGTGCGGGTCTCGCTGCGCATCGACACACTCGAGGTGCCGGCGCAGGATGTGGTGACGAGCGATAACGTCTCGGTGAAGGTGAACGCGGTGATTTATTTCCGCGTGATCGATCCGCGGCTGGCGGTGGTCGAGGTGACCAACTTTCTCTACGCGACGTCGCAACTGGCGCAGACCACGTTGCGCAGCGTGCTGGGCGAAGTGGACCTGGATGGGCTGTTGGGGCAGCGCGAGAAGCTCAACGTGAGGCTGCAATCGATTCTGGACCAGCACACTGCGCCGTGGGGCGTGAAGGTGACCATGGTGGAGGTCAAGCAGGTGGACCTGGCGGAGCAGATGATCCGCGTGCTGGCGCGGCAAGCGGAGGCGGAGCGCGAGCGGCGCGCCAAGATCATTCACGCCGAGGGCGAGTACATGGCGGCGGAGAAGTTGGCCATGGCGGCGGAGGTGATCCAGAAGCAACCGGCGGCGATTCAGTTGCGATACCTGCAGACGCTGGTGGAGATCGGGGCGGAGAAGAATAGCACCATCGTTTTCCCGCTTCCACTCGATATACTAACTTCTTTGGGGCGAGCGCTGGATCGAGTGGGGAGCGGCGGGACGCCCGGCACGGGAACTACGTAACACATGAAAAACAACGAGACCGGCGAGTTCGAACTGGTAGTAGGCAACAAACAACTGCTGAGCGGCTTTTTTATTGTGGTACTGCTGTTTGCGGTGGCGTTCGCCATGGGGTACGTGGTGGGACAGAACACCCAGCGGCCGGCCAAACTGGCGTCGGAAGGCGGAAGCGCGAGCGCCGCGGCCGGCATTGCTGCAAACACTGCGGCGGCGGATTCGCGGCCGCAACCGGCATCGCCGGTGACGCCGGTTCCCGTGTCGTCCACGCCCCCGGCGCCGGATGCGGCCACGGGACAGAAGCCGCCATCGGACTCGGCATCTCAGGCCACCCCGCAGCCCACGACCCAGCCGGCGCAAGGCTCGCAGCCGGCTGCCGGCGAGAAACCGGCCGCGACGCCGCCAACCACGGGAATCGTTGCCTCGTCCGAATTGCCGCCGGGATCGTACTGGCAGGTGATCGCAGTCAAGCCGGGAGGGGTCGAGGCGATGCGGCAGACGCTTAAGGATAAGGGCTTTCAAGTGGCGCTAACCCCGGGGACGAGCAACCTGACGCGCGTGCTGGTGGGGCCGTACAACGACACACCTTCCTTAGGCCGGGCCAAGACGGCGCTGGAAACTGCCGGATTCCAGCCGGTGCGGTACAAGCGTGATTGATTCGCTGGTCCGGATTGGCGGCGGCGCGCCGGCCGCGCCCGCCCGGTCGCGCCTGCCCGAGTGGGCGCGGCGCGGCAAGACCCACTTCGAATCGCTGCATCGCCTGAAGCGCGGGCTGCGCGAACGGAACTTGCACACGGTGTGCGAAGAGGCGCGCTGCCCGAACATCCACGAGTGCTTCCACCGCGGCGCGGCCACCTTCATGATTCTGGGCGAGCGCTGCACGCGCGGCTGTGGATTTTGCAGCGT
>JADGNT010000073.1 GCA_017883345.1 Candidatus Solibacter sp.
CGGCCTGGCCGAACCGCCCCCCGCGCCAGATGACGAACCCGAAGCCGTCACGCGCGAACTGGAGCCGCACCGCCTGCTCCACGAACTCTTCGTGGCCGGACTGGAGGCCATCGACGCCGCGCTGATCGATCGCGTGCTGGCGCGCGGCGCCGATTGCGCTCCCCTGCTGCTGGGCGTCCTCAACGCTTACGGCGAGGATCTGCTGCACGAAAACGACGGGCTGGTGGTCCGCGCGCTCGCCCTGCTGGGCGAGATTGGCGACCCCGCCGCGCTGTCCGCGCTCGCCAGATTCGTCCCGCTGGTGGATGACACCATCGGCGGCGCGGCGCGCTGGGCCTTCCTGCGCATTGCCCGCCGGCGGCCGGCCGAGACCCTGAACATCATCCGCCAGCTCTCCATCGGCGCCGAGGCGCTCGATCTGGCCGCCCTCGCCCAGCAGCTCTGCCTGATGCCGGATGCCCCGGGGCGCTCCGCGGTCCTCCTCAGCCTGGCCGACAACCTGTCCGAATTCGATAAGAACGAGCGCGATCTGGTGATCGTCAGTATGCTCACCAGCGCGCACGTCATGCATGGCGCGGGCAGCCAGGCGGCCGCCACCATCGAGACACAATACGGCGCGCTGCTCTCGCGCGAGGCGCGCCAGGAGCTGAAGAACCTGCGCGCGGAAATCGAAGCGGCGCGGCAGGAGATCACCGAGCGGGAGGAGCCCTCCATCTACGAAGTCTGTCTGGATGGCTTCGACATGGTGGACGACGAGACGTTCGAACGCGCCGAGCCGAAATTGGGCCGCAATGAACCCTGCTGGTGTGGCAGCGGGAAGAAATACAAGAAGTGCCATTTGGATTCCGACGAAGGCCGCTGATACAGGGCCGCTAATACAGGATGGTGTAGCCATGACTAATCAGTTTGTCCGGTGTTTCACCCCTTTGCTGTTGCTCTCCTGGGCTGCCCTGGCCGCCGACCAGGTGGTGCTCACCAACGGCGACACCATCACCGGCGCCATCGTGAAGAAGGATGGCGGCAAGCTCACCATCAAGAGCGAGTTCCTCGGCGAAGTGACCATGCCCTGGTCCGCCGTGAAGAGCCTCCGCAGCGATGCCGAACTCAGCGTCGTACTGCCCTCGGGCGAAACCGTCAAGGGCAGGATCGCGAGCGCGGGCGACCAGTTACAGATCGCCGCGGGCACCGAGACCAAGACGGCGCCTCTGGTCGGAATCGCCGCGGTGCGCGATGCCGCCGAGCAGCATCACTTTGAACGCCTGCTGCATCCCGGCATCCTCGAACTGTGGAACGGCAATCTCGATATCGGCCTCGCCCTGGCCCGCGGCAACGCCCGCAGCGACATGCTGTCCACCGCGTTTACCGCCGGCCGCAACACGCGCAACGACAAGATCACGCTTTATTTCAACCAGATCTACAGCACGGCGCGCGTCAACAACCTGACCAGCACGATCGCGAGCGCCGTGCGCGGCGGCTGGAAGTACAACCGGAACGTCTCGCCGCGCATGTTCCTCACCGGCTTCAACGATTACGAACACGACCGCTTTCAGAACCTGAACATCCGCTTCGTCGCCGGCGGCGGCGCGGGCGTCAGGGCGGTGAAATCGGAACACACGCAATTGGATTTCGATGCCGGCATCGATTACCAGCGTGAGAACTTCCTGAACGGCTTGAACCGCAATTCCGCCGAAGCCAACTTCGGCGACAACCTGTCCTACCAGGTGTCCAAGGGGACGTCCGTCACCCAGTCGATGCGCCTCTTCACTAACCTGAGCGACACCGGGGCCTACCGGCTCAACTTCGACATCGGAAGCAGCACGGTCCTGAAGAAATGGCTGGGCTGGCACGTCACCGCCAGCGATCGCTTTCTCAGCAACCCGGTCCAGGGCCGCCAGCGCAACGATCTGTTGATCTCCACCGGGTTCAGATTGACGTTCGCGAAGTAGGCAGAAAACGCTCCCGACCCAGAGGGTGCCCCGGTCGCGGCTCCGATCAGAGCCGCGACCGTTAGGGAGCGGTTTACAGTTATGCCAGGTCGAACTTTTCCTGGTGCAACAGCGGATCGCTCTTCACGATGACGGGCTTGGAGAGAATCTCCTCGATCTCCTGCAAATAGGTGTTCGAATTGCTCTTGAGGAGCTTGGCCACCTCAGGCGAGACGCGCAGCATCACGTCCTTGGTATCCACCGCGCGCGCGATTTTCTGCGCTTCCACCAGGATTTCCGACACCACCGTCTGCGGGCTCTTGACATATCCCGCGCCTTCGCAATACGAGCACGGCGTGCAGAGCGTGCGCTCCAGGCTCTGCTTGACCCGCTTGCGCGTGATCGCCACCAGCCCGAAATCGTTGAACTGCAGAATCTTGTACGGCGCGCGGTCGGCCCGCATGCACTCTTCGAGCGCCTGCATCACCTTCTGGCGATTCTTGCGCTCGTCCATGTCGATGAAGTCCACCACGATGATGCCGCCCAGATCGCGCAGCCGGATCTGCCGCACAATCTCCTTGATGGCATCGGTGTTGGTCTTGACGATCGTGTCTTCCAGGCGGTTCGACTTGCCCACGTACTTGCCCGTGTTGATATCGATGGCCACCAGAGCTTCGGTCTGGTTGATCACGATGTACCCGCCCGATTTCAGCCACACTTTGGGGCGCAGCGCCTTCTCCAGTTCCGCCGTGATCCCGTACTCGTCGAAGATCGGCGTGGAGCGCGTGTACATCTTCACGCGGTTCACCAGCGCCGGCTGGAAGCGCTGCACGAAGCGCAGCACGCTCTCGTAGGCCTCCTCGTTATCCACCCAGACGCTCTTATAAGCGGCGGTCAATTGGTCGCGCAGGATGCGCTCCACCACGTTGAGGTCGTGATGGATCAGCACCGGCGCCGGCCGCCGCTCGGCCTTCTGCCGCATGTCGAGCCACAGGTTGTAGAGGAACATCATGTCGGCCCGCAACTCGTCTTCGGTCCGGCCCTCGCCCGCGGTGCGCACGATGTAGCCGCCCGAAATGCCGGTGCGGTTGGCCTGCAAAATCCGTTTCAGGCGGAGACGCTCTTCGTCGCTCGGAATCTTGCGCGAAACGCCGATGTGGTCCACCGTGGGCATGTACACCAGGAAGCGGCCTGGCAAGGCGATGTGCGAGGTGATGCGCGCACCCTTCTGCCCCAGCGGCTCCTTGGCGATCTGCACGATGATTTCCTGCCCTTCCTTCAGCAGGTCGCTGATCGAAGGCAGCGGGATCTTGTCCCCGCGAGTATCGGGCCGCGCTTCGGGCCGCGCTTCGGGCCGCGCTTCGGGCCGCGCTTCGGGCCGCGCTTCGGGCCGCACTTCGGGCCGCGCTTCCGGCCGGGCCTCGAAACGCCCATCCGGCCTGCCTTCAGGCCTGCCTTCGGGCCGGGCTTCGGGCCGGCCGTCGGGCCGGCTCTCCGGCCGCTGTATGGTGCGCGGCTCGGCGCCCTGCTCCAGCGGACGCGGTTCGCCCTGCGGACCACGCTGGCCTTCCGGCAACGGACCGCGATCGCCCCGTCCTTTACGGCGGGTGCGGCGCGAAATCCGGTGCGGATAACGTCCGCCCTGTTCGCGTAGGGCGGCGGTCAGGCTGGTGGGTATACGTGCCGGTTCCGGCCCTTCGTCTTCCACGACCGGCTCCGCTGCCTCCTGTTCGGTCGATTCGCCTTCCGCCGGGGACTCGGCGCCCTCGGCATCCGCCTCGGCTTCGTCTTCGCCCAGGGCCGCCTGGTCCGCGACCGCTTCGGCGTCCGCTGCTTCGACTGCTTCGGACTCGCCCGATTCGGGGCTTTCCGTTTCGAAGGCGACGAATCCGGTTTCCAGTGCGACCACCTGGATCGGCGCCGCTTCCACGGGCTCGGCCAACACCGGTTCCGGCGTGACCGAGTCTGGCGTGACCGGCTTTGGCGTAACAACCGGCGCCGCGGCTGGTTCGGGCTTGGCCGGTTCCGCTTGCACAACCGCCTCGGGCGCGGCGACGACTGCCGCTTCCGCAATCGCTTCGGATACCGGTGCCGCTTCCGGCTCGGCGGCTGTTACCGGCGCGCCCTCGGATTCAAAATCTTGCACCGCGCGGGCGGACTCTCGGGTCACCGGCTCGGACTCCGTCCCTTCAAACGGTTCCGCGTCGCCGGGCCGCGTGTACTTGGCCAGCGATTCGCCGGGCAGCACGAAGAAATCGTCCTGCGACGGGTCGAAGACGACGCGGGGTTGCGCCGCCGGTTCCTCCACGGGAGCCGCCTCCGGGATGCCCGCCGCGGGCGATGCCTGATAACGCGATTCGGCGTCGGGCCGCGGCGAGTAGTATTTGGCATCCGGCAAGCCGCGTCCACCGGCGCTACCGCCGCCACTGCGTTGCCCGCGCCCACGACGCGAGCGCCGGCCGCGCCGGTCCGCGCCTCCGCCCTGATCGCCGCCACGGTCGCCGCCACGGTCGCCACCACGGTCCCCACCACGGTCCCCACCGCGGTCGGGGCGCCGATTTCCCTGGAATCCCGGGGGGGCCTGCATGGCGCTCGCCGGCGGAGAGAGAGGGGCGGGAGGGGCCACATCCACGGGCACCGCCACGGCATCTGCCGCCGGAGCGAACACCGCGTCCGGAACTGCCTCGATGGGGGCCGCCTGCACGAGCGCGGCGGGCGTCCGGTCGAGCTTCAGGACCTTCTCCTCCACCGACGTGACGATCTTGTCGTACTCGTCGTTGTCCTCGAAGAAGTCCGATACGTAGAGGAATGCGTCGCGGCCGAGTCCGATATCGACGAACGCGGACTGCATGCCCGGCAGCACGCGCGTCACTCTACCTTTATGGATGGAACCCGCTAAGGAGTACTCGTTTTCGCGTTGATAAAACACCTCAACGACTTGATCGTCCTCCAGCACCGCCACGCGGGTCTCGTGGCGATTGGCTGAAATCACTAACTCTTTCGACATCGACTGCCTCCCCGGGGCATGGAGAGGTCCCGCGAGGAAGTGGCCGCGCCAGTTGGTGGCTGTCGAGGTCCGCCGGTTCTTTGGCGAACCCGGTACACAGAACCGAACTCACGCTGGCCGGAAGTGGAGAAGCGTTTTCCTCATACACCATCCGGCGGGGAACCACTCCTCTTGCCCGGGCGAGCGTTTCCGCGCGGCTTTTCCGCGCTTACGTGCCCATGTCCCGGGGGGTCTCTACAGGCTCCCGAATAATCTTTTCTCGAACGCTCCCTTGCGGGGGCGCCCGGCTAATTCACAAACCTTCTAAGGCGGACGTTGTTCACCAGCCCCAATGCCAAAAAAAACGTCCAGATACTCGAACCACCAAAACTCATAAAGGGCAGCGGGATACCGGTTACCGGCATGAGTCCCGCCACCATCCCCACATTGACGAGAATGTGGAACAGCAGCAGGGCTGCCACCCCCATACATAAGTACATCCCTACCCGATCCGGCGCCGTATGCGCATTCTGGACGATGCGCATCACCAGCACAAAAAACAACGACAACAAAATCGATACCCCCACGAACCCATGCTCCTCGGCAAACGCCGAAAAGATGAAGTCCTTGTGGGCCGTCGGCAAGAACCGCAACTGGGTTTGAGTTCCCTTGGTAACGCCCTTGCCGAACATCCCTCCCGAGCCTACCGCAATCTGGGATTGGATCAACTGATATCCCTTGCCCTGCGGATCGCTCTCGGGGTCCATGAAACTGACGATCCGCCCCTTCTGGTACTCATTCAAAAACTGCCAGCCGATGGGCAGCACCACCACCGTCACAACCGCGATGGCGGCCACATACTTCCAGCGCAATCCGGCCAAAAACGCACACACGATCAGGATTGCCAGGTACGTCAGCGAGGTCCCTAAATCCGGCTGTTTCATCACCAGCGCGGTGGGAACCAACACCAGGCCCGCCAACTTCAACATCTCCCGAATTTCCAATTCATCGGTCCGCAATTCGGTGAGATAGCGAGCTACCAACAATATTATCACCAGCTTGACAAATTCCGATACCTGCAAATGAACGCCGAATCCCACCGGAATCCAGCGCTTCGACCCGTAGGCTTTCTCTCCGATGAAGTAGGTGATCACCAGCGCGGCCACGCTCCCGATATACAGCGCCGGTACGTAATGCAGCATGCTGTGGTAATCGATGGCCATCATCAGCCACATCAGAAACAGCCCGCCGGCCACGTAAACGATCTGTTTCCACCAGGCCGAGGTGTAATCCGTGTCCCGGGTGGCGCTGTAGATCTGCAGCACGCCGACCCCGCAGATCAGCAGCACAATCAGCAGAACCGTCCAATCGATGTCGCGGGGAGAGAGGTATTTCGCCATGGCTAGTGGGACAGACCATCGTTTTTCGTGGTCTGTCGGCTCCGGGCTGTTGACAGACGACACACAACGATCGTCTGTCCCACCATGTTCGTCATTGGGGAGGGGCCACCCCGGCCGTGCCCGCCAGTCCCAGGCCCAAAGCCGCCACCGTCCGGGTCTGGTTCTGCTGCAACTGGGTCACGCGATCCTTTTTGTCGAAGTGCGCCTTGAGCACGTCGCGGACAATGGCCGCGGCGAACTGCCCGTGGCCACCGTGTTCGAACAACGCCACCACTACGATTTCCGGGTTGTCGCGAGGCGCAAAACCGACGAACCAGGCGTTGTCCCTCATGTCCTCGCCGCCGCCGGCTGGCTTGACGTAGTCGTTGGACGCCAACTGTGACGTCCCCGTCTTGCCGCACACCTCGATGTGCGGCAGGGCCGCTCGCACGCCGGTGCCGCCCTCGTTGACTACCCCGTACAAGCCATCCACCACGGTTTTGACATGCTCCGGATTGAGTGCCCACTCAGCCATTTTCACCTGATCCAGAGGTTTCTTCACCATGTGCGGCTGGTACCACTTGCCGCCCACCGCGATTCCGCCGATGGCGCGCGCCAATTGCAGCGGCGTCACGGTCAGCGCGCCCTGCCCGATCGCCACCGATGGGGTTTCGCCGGCGTACCACTTGGTGCGGTAGTAGCGTAGTTTCCATTTTTCCGAAGGCATCAGCCCGGACCTTTCGTGCGGCAGGTCGATTCCGGTGGTCTGGCCAAAGCCGACCAGATCGCCATAGAACGAGAGGTTGTCGATTCCCAACTTGCTGCCCAAGGTGTAGAAGAAGACGTCGCAGGAGTGCACGATGCCGTTGTGCATGGAAAGCGTGCCGTGCCCCTTCGGAGAAACCCAGCAGTGCTGGTAGCGGCCATAGAGCGCCACGCCGCCGGAACAATGCGTGGTCCATTTGTCATCCACGGTTCCGGTGGACAGGCCGGCCAGCGCGACGATGGGCTTGAAGGTGGATCCTGGCGCCAGCTCGGCCTGAATCGCCCGGTTTAGCATGGGGTGTTCGGGATTGTCCAGAATCTCCTTCCAGTCCTTGGACTTGATGCGCACCGCGAACTTGTTGGGGTCGAAGGTTGGACGGCTGACCATGGCCAGCACCTCCCCCGACCGCGGATCCAGCGCCACCACCGAGCCATTCTTGCCCTGCATGGCCAGTTCCGCCACCGTCTGCACATCCAGATCGATGGTCAGTTGCAGGTCCTTGCCTTCCACCGCCTTCTTGATGGCGAGGGTCTGGCGCACCGTACCGCGGTTGTCCACCACCACCTGGCGCTGTCCATCGACGCCCATCAGCGTATCGTTGTACTGCTTCTCGATGCCGAACTTGCCGACCACGTCGCCCTGGTTGTATTTGGCGAAGTCCGGCAAGTCCAACTCGTCCTCGCTGATTTCGCCGGTGTACCCGATGACGTGGGCCATCATGCCGTTCTTCGGGTAGAGGCGGCGCGGGGTCTGGATCAACACCAGTTCCGGGAAGAAATCCAGGTGCGCAGCCACGAAGGCGAGATCGGCCGGCGAAAGTTCGTCCTTGATGGTGACGGTGACGTATTTCGGCTGACTGCGAACCCGCCGTACGCGTGCGGCCAGGTCGTTGTAATCCAGGTCCAGGCCCTGGGCGATGGGCCGCAGGTGCTCCTCCTTGGCGGATTCGCGGGCCAGCAGCAGGCTGAACGAGGAGTGGTTATCCACAATCACCCGCCCGTCGCGATCCAGAATGCGCCCGCGCGGACCCGGAATGGGCACCGATTTGATGCTGTTCTGCTGCGCCCGCTCGCCGTAGAATTCGGGATTCTGTACTTGAAGCCGCCAGAACCCGGACATCAGGAACAGGAAGATGATCACCGTGGCGTACTGGAAGACGGCAATCTTCCCCGCCGCAAACCGCGTATCGTCGCGCAGCGGTGGCTTATCGGAAAGCCGTGGCTCGAGATTTGGGTCGGCGGAAGGAAGGGTCACAACGTAACTGGCCTGCGCTCAACTCTTATTCTAGCGGATTCGCTGTAATTGGGCGGGGAAACCCGGGGACAGACCTGCCGCCTGGCACATCTTGACACAATGTGCCAAATGCGGTACTTCTCAGATATGGCCACTCACCGAACCACCGTGAATATTTCAATTACCCCGGAACTGGATGCATTCCTGCAGGACCGGGTAAAGTCCGGTCGTTACCAAACCACGAGTGAAGTCGTGCGAGAGGCGCTACGACTCCTCGAACGCCACGAGCAAGAACGCGATCAAGCCTTTCATCAGCTCAAGGCAAAACTGGCAAGAGGCGCTGGCCAAGCAGAGCGCGGCGAGTTGATCGATGGAGATGAGGTCTTCGGTGAACTTCGGGAGATGATCGAAGAACGCCGGCGCGCCAAGGCTGCCAACAAGTGAAGCGGCGTTTCGTTCTAACCCCGGAAGCCAGGAGCGACCTCAAGGAGATACTGCTCGATATCGCCGAGGACAGCCCCGATGCCGCCGAGCGTCTGCGGTCTGAATTCTACGAAGGACTTCAGTCGTTGAGCCGATCTCCCGGTATCGGTCATTACCATGACGAGCTCCTCAGCCGGAAGTATCGCTTCTGGAACTTCTACTCGTATGTAGTGGCCTACGTCTGGGAGGCGAAGCCGATTCAAGTAGTCAGCGTCGTTCATGGCGCAAGAGATCTTGCCGTTTTCTTTACGCTTCGAGTGAGCCATTGACGAAGGCTCCACCCTTGCTTCCTCCGGTGAACCGTGATACTTCTGTCTCCGATACCCGGTTGCGATGCGCCCCAGAGGCGCGCCACCGTTTAGAGGAGACCACATCATGCAAAGACGCGATTTGCTGAAATCCGCGGCCGTTGGAGCCGGACTGACCATTCTGCGAAGCGGCACGCTTCGCGGGCAGAACGCCCCCAGCAACAAACTGAATGTCGCCCTGATGGGCGTTTGGGGCCGGGGAACCGCGCACTATAACGTCCTGCGCAACGAGAACGTGGTCGCCCTGTGCGACGTCAACGACACCCGCACCAAGGAGGCCTTAGCGATCTTCCCCAAGGCCAAAACCTATTGGGACTGGCGCAAGGTGCTGGACCAGAAGGACGTCGAAGCCGTGATGATCTGCACCGCCGATCATCACCACGCCTTCATCGCCAATTGGGCGCTGAATCGCAATATGCACGTGTACTGCGAAAAGCCCATGGGCATCAGCGTGGACGAAGTCCGCACGGTGCGCGCCAACTACCTCGGCAAGCGCGCCAAGCTGGCCACGCAGCACGGCACCCAGCGGCACGCCTACCCCAACTTCGAACGCGTCCGCGAACTGATTCTGGATGGCGCCATCGGCGACCTGAAAACGATTCACGGGTGGGACGCGCGGCAACTTCCCCGCCCCGGCTACCCGGCCGGCGAAGGTATGCCGCCCGCGATCCTGCATTACGAGCAGTGGATCGGCCCCTCGCCCTACCATCCCTACAGCCCGCAGTATTTCGGCGGCTCTAGCGGCCTGAACTGCCTCTTCTGGAACATGTACCGCGATTTCGGCGTCGGGCAGATGGGAGATATGGGCGCGCACACCATGGATCTGCTGTGGAACTCGATCGACGCCGGCGCGCCGACAGGCATCGAAGTGGACCAGGACGTGAGCGATAAGTACGACCCCAACATCTGTCCGGTGAAGCTGAAAGTTAGTTTCGATCATCCGGCGAACAGTTGGCGCGGACCGGTGACGGTGGTCTGGTATCAGGGTGGGCTGAAGCCGACCCCGCCCAGGAGTTACATCGATGTCACGCGGGTGGGCAATGGCGCCATCTTCGAGGGTACCAAAGGCAGTATCTTCGCCGATTTCACCAGCCGCCTGATTATTCCGAATAACGATGACGGGGACCTGACTTACTATAAGCGGCGCTCCAAGGAGGAGACGCTTCCGCTGATCGGCGGCACCGGACAAGTGACGCAAGCGCCGCCGCGGCCGGCGGGTACGGCCGCGGGTGGCGGGCGCGGCGGCCAGGGCGGCCGCGGTGGTCAGGGCGGGCGCGGTGGCGGCCAGGGCGGCCGCGGTGCGCTGCCTGCCGGTTTCACCGCCAACCCGAGCGCGGAAGTAACCGCCACCGGCTTCCCGGTGGTGCAAATGATGGAAGGCGGCATTCCGCCTGACCTGGGCCTGCCGAATACCAACGTGCAGAACATATTGGCAGCCGAACAGGCCGGCACAGTCCGTCCGGCGGGCGGCGACGTCTTCCAGACGGAATGGCTCGACGCTTGCAAAGGCAAGAGCAACAGCGTCACCCACGGCACCAGCAGTAAGACGCACTGCGATTTCGATTACTCCGGGACCATGATGGAGCAGATGCTGCTCGGCCTGGTGGCGCACCGCGTCGGCAAGAAGATCGCCTACGATCCGGCCACCGGGCGCGTGACCAATGCTCCCGAGGCCAACGACTATCTCAAACGCACGTACCGCTCCGGCTGGACGCTGAACGGGTAAGTGGGACAGGCCTCCTGGCCTGTCGTTTCGATACTCCGTGAGATAAGGACAGGCCAGGAGGCCTGTCCTACCCCCAGGAGACCGCACCATGGCCGCACCAGCGCCCAGGCAATTACCCGCGAATGCCTACACTCCGCTCCCGCCCGGGACGGTCTACCAGCCGCCGGTGGCGGCATCGGAGAATCTGGCCGAACTGACGCCGCGCTCGGTGGGATGGGGCGTCTTTCTGTGCGTCGTCTTCACCGTGGCCTCGGCCTACTCCGGGCTCAAGGTGGGGCAGGTGATGGAGGCCGCGATCCCCATCTCCATCCTGGCGATCGGTCTGGCGCGGCTGTACCCGCGGCGCTCCACCGTGCTCGAAAACGTCATCATCACGGGCATCGGCGGCCTGGCGGGATCGGTGGTGGCGGGCGCCATCTTCACGCTGCCCGCGCTCTACATTCTGAAGCTGGATCCGCACCCGGTCGAGACCATCTTCATCTGCGTGGCGGGCGGTTGCCTGGGTGTCCTGTTCCTGATTCCGCTGCGGCGCTACTTCGTGCGCGAGATGCACGGCATACTTCCCTACCCCGAGGCCACCGCCATCACCGAGGTCCTTGTGACCGGCGAGAAGGGCGGATCGCAGGCCAAACTGCTGTTGCAGGCGACCGCCATTTCGGGCGTGTACGATTTTCTGGTGACCACCTTCCACGTCTGGAAGGAATATCTGGATTTCCAGTTCGTGCCCGTCATCCGCACGCTCACGGAGCGCGCCCGCATCGCGGTGAGCTTCGACGCCATCAGCTTCATTCTCGGCCTCGGCTACGTGATGGGCCTGCGCAGCTCGATGATTCTGTGCGCCGGCGGCGTGCTCTCCAACCTGGTACTGGTGCCGCTGATCTGGATGATCGGCAGCCACAACACCACGGCGGTGTACCCTGCCACCGTTCCCATCGCGCAGATGACGGCGGCGCAAATTTTCCGC
>JADGNT010000696.1 GCA_017883345.1 Candidatus Solibacter sp.
CCACTTCGCCGTGAAGATGTTGAACTCGTAGCGCTCCTTGGCGTCCTTGTCGGAGCAAAAGACCAGCGTCTTGCCGTCCGGCGAGAACTCCGGGAACGAGGTGAATCCGCCGAAGGTCGTCACCTGTTCCAGGCCGCTGCCATCCACGTTAATCAGGAACAGTTCGAACTTGCGGCTGTCGCAATCCAGCTTGTTGGAGGCGAACAGGATCTTCTTGCCGTCCGGCGTGAAGGTGGGCGCGAAACTGGCGCAGCCGAAATTGGTGATGGTTTTCTGGTTGCTGCCGTCGGCGTTGGCCACCATCAGCTCCATCTTCATCGGCGTGGTCACGTTCTGCGCCAGCAATTCTTTGTACTTCGCCAATTGCGCGGCGTCCTTGGGATATCCGGCGCGCCAGACGAGCTGTTTGCCGTCGCGCGAGAAGACCGCGCCGCCATCGTACCCCGGCGATTTCGTGATCTGCTTCTTGGCGCTGCCATCCGCCTTCATGGTCCACAGGTCGAGATCGCCGGATGCCAGCGACGTGTAGACGATGGTTCCCGTCTTGTAGTTCACGGTGGCTTCGGCGTCGTAGCCTGGCGCATCGGTCAGGCGCTTTTCGATCTTGCCCGTGTCGGTGGCTTCGAAGATATCGTAGCCGGCGAAGACACCCCAGACGTAGCCCTTGCTGCGGTCCGGCGGGGTGGGACACGCATCGCCCGCCAAGTGGGTGGATCCGTAAACGATGTGCTTGTTGTCCGGCAGGAAGTAGCCGCACGTGGTGCGGCCCTTGCCGGTCGAGACCAGATGTTGGTCCGTGCCATCCGCGTTCATAATGAAGATCTGATCGCATTCGTAGGGCGGACGCGTGGTCTGAAAGATCAGTCGCTTGCCGTCGGGGGACCAATAGGCCTCCGCGTTCTGGCCGCCGTGGGTCAGTTGGGAGAACCCGCTCAGGTGAGACGATTGGCCCGCCGCCGCCGCGGCCGCCGCCATCGCCACAAAAACAGTCATTTTCATAGGTGTAATGAGCTAGTATACTGTGGAGCGTGCGCCGTTTGTTCACTCTCCTGCTGACGCTCCCCCTGCTGGCCGCCGCGCCGGCGGCCTTTGTGGAGCACACGATCGCTGGCGATCTCAAAGGCGGCTACCAGGTGGTGGCTGCCGATCTCAATCACGATGGGCGCCCGGACCTGATCGCGCTGGCCAGCGGGATGAGCGAACTGGTCTGGTACGAAAACCCCGGCTGGCAGCGCCACGTGCTGGCGGCGGGCCAGAGCCGCATGATCAATTGCGCCGTGGTGGGCAACGAAATCGTCCTGGCCAGCGAATTCTCCATGCAAGCCAAGGACAGCGCCGGGGTGGTTAGCGTCCTGCGCCCCGGTAGGGATCCGCGCGAACCCTGGACGGTCACCGAAATCGACCGTCTGCCCACCAGCCACCGCCTGCGCACGGCCGATATTGACGGTTCCGGCAAGCTGGTGGTGATCAATGCCCCTCTCACCGGCGCCGGCGCCACCGCGCCCGACTATCGCGACCAGACGCCGTTGGTGTACTACGTCCCTGGCGAGTGGAAGCGCCGCGTGATCGGCACGGAGAACTCGGGCGTGGTGCACGGAATCTTGGTGACCGATTGGGACGGCAACGGCCGCGAGAGCATCCTCAGCGCCAGCTTCACTGGCATCCACCTCTTCCGTTTTACGAAGGACGCGCGCTGGACGCGCACCGAAGTGGCCAAGGGCGACCCCGCGCCGTGGCCGAAATCCGGTTCCAGCGATATCGCCGTGGGGCACCTGGGCGCTGGACACCTGGCAAAGACGCGATTTCTGGCGGCCATCGAACCCTGGCACGGCAACCAGGTCGCGGTCTACACCCAGCGCGGCGCGCAGTGGGAGCGCGAAGTGATCGATAGCAGCCTCAACGACGGCCACACCATCCAGGCCGCCGACCTCAACGGCGATGGCGTGGACGAAATCATCGCCGGCTTCCGCGGACAGCCGCGCAGCGTCTACCTCTACAGCTTCGACGCCGCGGCCAAGCGCTGGACGCGCGGCGATCTGGATAATGGCGGCATGGGCGCCGCGGCATGCACCGTCGTCGACCTCAACAAAGACGGCCGCCCCGACATCGCCTGCATCGATTCGACGCGCCTGAAGTGGTACGAAAACCGGTAGGATAGGCCTCCGGGCCTGTCCAGGCGGGCGCCCCTCGCCCCCGTGCTAACCTGAGATTCTAACGATGCGAAACGTAGTCATCATAGGTTCCGGCTGCGCCGGCAGCACGGCCGCCATTTACACTGCCCGTGCCAATCTGAAGCCACTGGTGGTGGCGGGCCACGAAGCCGGCGGGCAGCTCTCGCTGACCACCCTGGTGGAGAACTTTCCGGGCTTCCCCGAGGGAATCAACGGCCCCGATCTGGTGGAGAACATGAAGTTGCAGGCACAGAATTTCGGCGCCGAGTTCCTGCACGGCTCCGTGATCGACACGGATTTGTCGCAGCTTCCGTTCCGCCTCAATATTGAAGGCGAGTGGATCGAGACGCGCACGCTGATCGTCGCCAGCGGGGCCAGCGCGAGGTGGCTGGGCCTCGAAAACGAACAGAAACTGATCGGCCACGGGGTGAGCAGTTGCGCCACGTGCGACGGCTTTTTCTATCGCGGCAAGAAGATCATGGTGATCGGCGGCGGCGATTCCGCCATGGAGGAGGCCAACTTCCTTTCGCGTTTCGGCAGCGAGGTCACGCTGGTGCATCGGAGGGAAGAGTTCCGTGCCTCCAAGATCATGCTGGATCGCGCCCGCCACAACCCCAAGATCAAGTTCCTGACCAACACCATCGTGGAAGAGGTCCACGATGTGTCCAAGCAAATGGTCACGGGTGTGCGGTTGCGCAACCGCAAGACCAACCAGGTCTGGGACCAGGAGGTGGACGGGTTCTTTCTGGCCATCGGCCACATCCCCAACACCAAGGTCTTCAAGGGGCAGATCGAAACCGACGCCGACGGCTACATCGTCTCCAAGGGCGGCGCGCGCACCAATGTCGCGGGCGTCTTCCACGCGGGCGACGTGCAGGATCGCGTTTACCGCCAGGCGATCACCGCCTCCGGAGCCGGGTGCATGGCGGCCATCGAAGTCGAAAAGTTTCTGGAAGCGGAAGGACACTAACTCATGATCGAGCGCATCTCTCCTCCCGGCGTAGCCGCGCCGCGAGGCCCCTATTCCCCGGCAACGCGTGCCGGCGATTTCATTTTCGTTTCCGGCCAGGTCGCCGTGGATCCCGCCACCCAACAACTGATCTCCGGCGGTATCGCGGTCGAAACCCGCCAGGTGCTCAACAACGTCAAAGCCCTGCTCGAAGGCTGCGGCGCGACGCTGGCGGACGTGGTGAAGTGCGGCGTGTATCTTGGCGACGGCAAGGATTTTGCCGCCATGAACGCGGTCTACGCCGAGTTCTTCGGTGAAGCCAA
>JADGNT010000697.1 GCA_017883345.1 Candidatus Solibacter sp.
GAAATCGCCGTCCGCCTCGCGCTCGGCGCGCCCCGCGTCCGACTGGTCCGCATGCTGATCACCGAGAGCCTCATTCTCGCGGCCCTCGCCGGAGGGGCCAGCGTTTACCTGGTGCGTCACGTGCCACATCCTCTCTACCGCTTCCTCGCTCCCCGCGCCCCTGAGTACCCGATGGATCCCGATTGGCGCATTTTTCTGTACATCTCCGCCATCGTCTTTCTCAGCGGAATCCTCTCCGGACTCGCGCCCGCGCTGGAGGCGGTGAAGCAGGACCTCACCTCGTCCCTCAAAGGGTATGCCAGCGTGCTCGGCGGCGGCCGTCTGCGCGCCGCCCTGGTGACCGCCCAGGTGGCCATGAGCATGGTGTTGTTGGTGAGTGCGGGCCTCTTCGCCAAATCCGAAGAGCGCACGCTGCACGCCGACCCCGGATACCTTCCGCAAAAAGTGGTGGTCAGCCAGTTGCGCTTCCCCGAGAACACCCCGGCGGCAGCCGCTCGCGTCCGCCTCGACGCCATCGCGCAGCGCATGAAGGCGCTGCCCGGCGTGCACTCGGTGGCGTTCTCCGATGAGTTGCCCATGATCAGCCGCGTCACCGTGGAACTCCGCCCGCCGTCGCGCACCGACGCCGTCCAGGCAGTCGATATCTACAACGGCTCGCCCGGGTTCTTCGATACCCTCGGCGTACCTATCCTTCGCGGCCGCGAGTTTCAGGAGTCGGATCGCGCAGCCATCGTGGTTTCGCGAAGTCTCGCTCGCACTTTCTGGCCGAAAGAGGATCCCCTCGGCAAAACCCTGACCCTGCATGGCGTGGCGGTCACCGTGGTCGGCGTGGCGAAGGATGTCGACCCGGTACGCTTTGGTGGCTCGGAGAACCCTCCGCTCTACCTCATGCGCAAGGCGCATCCCAATCGCAATGTCCTCGCCGTGCGCTTCGATGGCGATCCCAGGGCCGGCGTATTCGCCGTGCGCGCGGCCTTGCGCGAAAACGACCCCGGCATGTTCGTGGTGGCGCGAATCCTGCAGAGTTGGATCGACCAGGTGACTGAAGTGCTGTGGAACGTGGTTTCGCTGATCGTCCTCCTCGGCCTGGTGGCCACCGTGCTGGCCACCACCGGAATCTACGGCGCGGTTTCCTTCGCCGTCAACCAGCGCACGCGCGACCTGGGCATCCGCCTCGCGCTCGGCGCCAGCCGCTTCGATATCGTCCGCGAGGTCTTCGTCAGTGGCGGCCGCCCCGTGGTGCGCGGCCTGTTCATCGGCCTGTGGCTCTCCGTCGCGCAGGCCGCCTCCCTGCGCCAGAACATGAGTGGCACGCCGCTCCGCCTGGACTCTGGCGACCCCCTGCTCTACGGCGGCGCCGCCCTCCTGCTCGCCGCGGCGGCCGTGCTGGCCATGGCCGGCCCCGCCCGCCGCGGCTCCAAATCCAACCCCCTGGACGCCCTCCGTGTAGAGTAGCCTTCCAGGCTGCCATGACCCCATTCGTGGGGGCATGCTTCCTCCGCGCTCTCCGCTCGCTCCGCGCGCCACTCAAGTAAGGGGCGAATCCTGCCCTATCTCTCCGCCTTGGTGTTCTCTGCGCTTATCTCCGCGTCTCCGCGTCAAATCGAAACCCGCCACTACTGCAATACCGGCAGCGTCAGATAGTTTTCCGGAATGAAGAAGCTCCCTTGCGTGACGCCTTGCGGACTCACCTTCTGCAACTGCTGCATCAGTTCGCGGCCGGTGCGGCGGCCCGCCAGCGCCTCTTCGAAGGCGCGCGTCACCGCCGTCACCTGATCCGCCGATTCGTGCGCGAACTCCAGGCGGAAACGCGCGATGCCGGCGGCGCGCCAAGCCTCCAGGTGCAGGCTGGCCTCCTGCGCTTCCGCCCCGAAGACGGTGTTGCGGCAACCCACATCGGCCATCACCGGATGCGCCCGCCCGGCGGTGTCGCGCAGCGCCACGCGGTGTACTTCGCAGGGGCGTCCGCAATCGCGATAGCTGGTTCCGCTGGAGAGGAAGCGGCAGAAGACGCAGTGCTCGGTGTGAAACACGGGCAGGTGCTGGTAGGCGACGGCCTCGATCCGGTCGCCGCCCACCTGGCGCGCCAAATCGGCCACCTGCGCGGCGTTCAGATCGTAAGTGGGAGTGAGATGATCGAGACCCAGCGCGAAGAATTCCTGGGCGGTGAGCACGTTGGCCGCATTGAGGCTGAAATCGCCCGTGAGATCGCGCGGTTCGCGGTGGCGCAGCGCTTCCACCAGCCCCGCGGAGCGCACCAGAATCGGGCAATCGCAGCCCAAAAGGAAATCGACGATCTTCTCTTCGCCCGGCTTGAGCACGCGCGGGCTGGCCACACGCACGGCAATGCCGGCATCCCGGACGCGCTGGATGGAGGGACGCAGCCCGTAGAGATCGAGGTAATCCAGCGTGATCGACGCGGGCCCCAGTTCGATCGCCGCATCGAGTTGCTCCGCCGTGCGCACCAAGAGGTGCAAGGTGGCAGTGGTGGGACAGACCATCGCTTTGCGTGGTCTGTCTTCCGTGGCGTCCTGTTGACAGACGACACGAACCGATCGTCTGTCCCGCGGCGCGCCTTGCGCCGCTTGCAGCCGCTCCACCGCATCGCGACGAAGTTGATTCAGCATCGAACTCGGCGCGAACGGCGCTCCCGCGATTTCCAACTCCACTTCCGCCAGTTCGTACGGCGTATTTCCCAGCCGCCCCAACTGCGCTCGCAGGTACTCCTCATCTACCGCGCGACTGCGCGCCGCGCCCAACGGTGCGTCGCTTTCCACCGTCACGCTGACCGCGCCGACGGTCCACACCGTGCGCAGGCGTTCGCCTTCGTGCGCCACCACGCGCAAGTTCACCGCCTGCTTGTGGAGCGGCGTCGCCGCTTCCGTATACACGCGGGCCGCTTTATCGATATCGGGATCGTGCGTGCGCCACACCAGATCGCCGCGGCGGATGCGGTCGCCATGGATCACGCCGTTGCCGAATCGCAGTTCGCCGTGCTCAATCTCGTCATGTTCGATCTCGAAAATGCGCCCGCCTTCTTCCGGCTCCTCGGGACTCCGCCAGTCGGCCGCATCGAACACCACGCCGTCTCCCGGTTTGAGCGGAGCCACGCGGTGCGCCTCGGAGAACTCGATCGACACCCCGCCATCGGTGACCTTCACCACGCGGCCCATCAGCACACCGCGATGGCGCGGCGCGCGCCCTTCCACCACCGCCTGATGATTCGTCCCGCTGAGGAAGAACGGACCGAGGCCGCGCGAATACACCTGCTCCAGGCGCAGCTCGGCGGCGCGGTCGAGCGTCAGTTTCCGCCCGGCCCAGGCCTCGTCCACCGCCTGGCGATAGGCCGCGGTGGTCAGCGCCACGTAATCGGCGTCCTTATACCGGCCTTCGATTTTCAAGGTGGCGATGCCGATGCCGACAATCTCCGGCACCTGCGCCA
>JADGNT010000698.1 GCA_017883345.1 Candidatus Solibacter sp.
CGGTGGATGTGCAGCACGCGGTTCTTGCCCGGGTACTCCGGCAAGGAAACTTCCGGGAAGTTGACCGCACCCAGGGTGGATCCGTTGTTGCTGTACTTGATCAGCTTGCTGGCCACCTCAATGCCGATATTCTCCTGCGCCTCCGCGGTGCTGCCGCCAATGTGCGGCGTAAGTAGCACGTTGTCCATACCGCGCAGCGGGGAGAGAAACTCCCGCGCGCCGCCCTTCGGTTCGTCGGGGAAGACGTCGATCGCGGCCCCGCAGAGCGGTCCCAATTCGAGCGCGCCGGCCAGCGCATCGATGTCCACCACCGTCCCGCGCGACGCGTTGATCAGGCCCGCGCCCGGCTTCATGCGGGCGAGTTGCTCGCCAGCGATCATGTTCAGCGTGGCAGGGGTCTCCGGCACGTGCAGCGTGACCACGTCGGCCGCCTCCAGCAGCGCGTCCAGCGATTGCGCCGCGCGCGCGTTGCCGAGCGCCAGCCGGGTCTCGATATCGTAATAAACCACTTGCATGCCCAGCGACTCGGCCAGCACCCCCACCTGCGTGCCGATGTGCCCGTAGCCGACGATTCCCAGCGTCTTGCCGCGCGCCTCATACGAGCCCGTGGCGGTCTTCAGCCATTCGCCCCGATGTGCGGCGGCATTGCGCCGCGGGATGCCGCGCAGCAGCAGGACGATCTCCGCCAGCACCAGTTCGGCGACACTGCGCGTGTTGGAAAACGGCGCGTTGAACACCGGGATACCGCGCTCTTCGGCCGCCGCCAGATCCACCTGGTTGGTGCCGATGCAGAAGCAGCCCACCCCGGTCAGCCGCGAGGCGCTTTCGAAGAACTCGCGGTCCAGTTGCGTGGCCGAGCGGATGCCGATGAAATAGGCGTCGCCAGAGGCGCGCTCCAGCTCTCCCGCGCTCAGCGATTTCTCGTGGTACTCGATGTTGGTGTAGCCGTCGGAAGCGAATCTGTCCACCGCACTGGGATGAATGCCTTCCAGTAACAGGATCTTGATCTTGCTCTTATCGAGGGAAGTCTTGGTCATGGGGTAGTGCTTGCAGGCGCCGGTTAACGCCCGGTGACGCGCAGCCGGATCACGCCCCAAACCGCTTCCAGAATGATGGGGAAGTCGATTTTGGAGCGCCCCAGGTCGCGGTCCCGGAAAATGATGGAGATTTCCCCGATGGAGAATCCCTTAGTGCGGTGCAGCCGGTACGTGGTCTCGATTTGAAACAGGTACCCATTGGAAAACAACTGGTCCAACCCGATCGCGCTCAGCGCCTCCCGCCGCCAGGCTTTGAACCCGCCGGTGGCGTCGCTATAGGGCATGGAGGTAATCAGCTTCACGTACAAACTGGCGCCCTTGCTCAACACCAACCGTTTGAAATCCCAGTTCACCACGCTGATGCCATGCAGGTACCGCGAGCCCAGCACACAGTCGTACGTCTCCAGCATTTTCAAAAACTCCGGGAGGTACGAAGGATCGTGCGAGAGATCGGCATCCATCTGGATGATGGCATCGTACTCCGGCATCTTCAGCACGTGCCCGAAGCCAGCCACGTAGGCGCGGCCCAACCCTTCTTTGGATGCGCGATGCAGCACGCGCACCTCCCCCGGATGCCGGCTACTCAATTCATCCGCCAGCCGCCCGGTGCCGTCGGGTGAATTGTCGTCCACGATCAGAATGTGAAAGCCGCCCGGCTGTTCCCGGATAAGGCCGACAATCCGTTCCAGGTTTTCGATCTCGTTATAAGTGGGGACGACGACGATCGGCTTCATGATCTCCCGCTACCCGCGTGGTTGGCGAATCAGGATGCGATATCCTCCCTGATTGTACACTTCCCGGTATTCGGTTCCGAGCAGTTGAGTTATGAAGGCGTAGATCGGAGGCTGCTGGGTCTGCAACATCTCAATGCCGTCGGTCCAATGCGGATCGATCACCACCACCTCGGCGCGTTTGCCGCTGTTATAGCCCAGGCGAAAATCGTCGAGGATATTCCAATCCGGGCCAAGCGCAAAAATCAGGCTGGCGCTTCCCATGATGAACGTGTTGCGATTGAATCGCGCCCGCAGATATTGCACCGCCGGGTCATAGGTGGTGCGCCGCGGATTGCGCGCAGCGGCGACGGGTGTGCGCGCGGCCTGGAGAGCCACAAAGACGAGCAGCACGGCGGCCAGCACTATCCGCCAGCGCGGGCGCCGCCGCCAGATCCAGCCCACCGCCACCGCCACCAGCACCGAGTAGAGCGGGGTCAAGTAGATCAGATAAAAATGAGTCTTGAGCCCTTCGAACCCAGTCATAAACACCACGGCGAGCACCGTCCAGAGGATCAGGAGGCGGTACACCGGATGCTGCCGGATCTCGCGAACCAGCAGGCACACCGCCGCGCCCGCGAGGAAGATCCCGAGAGGGATCGCATTCAGCCGGCCGGCGCGTGACGACCAGGCGGCGAACCCGAAGTTGTCCAGATAGCGGTGCGAGATCTCCAGCCGGAGCGCCGCCAGCGGGGTCATAATGGTGGGCCCGCGATCGGCGGCGTTGCCCAGGAACTGCGCGACAAAATCCGGCGGGCTCTGCGCGGCGTACAGCCCCCAGCCCGCGGCGCCCGCCAAGTACGGAATCGCGGCCATCGCCGCCGTCCCGATGCGGATCCGCCGGCGATCGAAGTAGAGCGTGGTGGCCAGCAGAATCAGTACCAGCAAAGCGCCGTTGGGATGGGTGAAGCAAGCCATTGCCGTCAGGCCTTGACTCACCACCACGGCTAGTGGAAAGCTGCGCTCCCGCAGCAGCAAATAGGCCGCCACGCCACTCCACCCGAGTGCCACCGTCATCACATCCATCCGGCCGTCGGACGCTTGCAGCAGGAAGTGGTAGTCCACGGCGATCAGTCCCAGGCTGCCCAGTGTCAGCAGTGGCTCGCCGGTGAGTTTCCACAAAATCGCGCCCCAGGCGCATAGCGCGATCAACCCCCAGGCCAGCGAGAGCAGCCGCATCGAAAAGATGCTGAACCCGAATACGCGAAACCCGGCGGCGTTGAGCAGCGGATTCAGCGGCATCACCCAATAGGTGTGCCGGTCGATTCCCGTCAACCTCACGCTCTTCCATGTGCTGCTGGCAGGGTCCAGGACGGTGGTGCCCATGAACCCCTTGTAGGCGAGATTGTAGGCTGGATTTCCGAACCAGGCCTCGTCGCACCAAGGCGCCCGGGTGAATACATCGGTGAGGCCCAAGCCGAGGTAAACAAGGACGATCAGGGTCGATCCGGCGACCAGACGCGGGCTACACACAACGGAACCTGATCATTTGGTTTCACTATATCAGGGGGTGCCGGCGCCAGCAAGAAATGGTGGGCGCGCAGGGACTCGAACCCCGGACCCCCTCGGTGTAAACGAGGTGCTCTAACCAACTGAGCTACGCGCCCCGAAGAACTTCAAGAGGCCACC